>JBJKPT010000118.1:0-5346 GCA_046706045.1 Desulfobacterales bacterium | reverse complement strand
CGATTATCTCATCCGAAACGGCATCGCCGCGGAGCGGTTGCGCGCGGTTGGCTACGGCGAGGCACGACCGGTCGCCGCCAACGACACAAAGGCCGGCAGGGCTAAAAACCGGCGGGTGGAGTTGGTGCCGAGGAAATGAGGATGATGGATCAAGCCTCAATCCTTCATCGCCGGAATGGCGGTTTTAAAAAAAATAAAAGCGGCCGCAGGAAGAATTCCGGCGGCCGCTTTTCGTTGCCATCGATGAACCGGCTTACCTACTTTCCGGCGCGGCCGTCATCGCAAGCCTCTCCGGCACCGGGCCGGGAGGCGTGTTCGGCGGTGTCCGATAAGATGCAGGCATCGGCGTCGGCATCGGCGGCCCCGGCCGCGGCATCGCCGGCCGCGAGCCGAACCGGCGCGGCTTCGGCGATTTGCTTGAGCTTCAAGTAGCGCAGGGTGAACTCGCGCTCGAGTTTGGCGTGGAGCCGATCGGCTTCTTTGGGAAACGTCTTTTCGAGCGCCGCGTAGCGAACTTCGCCCCGGAGAAAGTCCCGGAGGTTTCCCTGTGGCGCCTTGCTGTCTAGAACAAAGGGGTTTTTCCCTTCGGCGGCAAGCGTCGGGTTGTAGCGGTAAAGCGGCCAGTACCCGCTTTCCACCGCAAGCCGGGTCTCTTCCTGGGTCTTTCCCATCCCCTTCTTGATCCCGTGGTTGATGCACGGGGCATAGGCCATGATGAGCGAGGGTCCGTCATAGGCCTCGGCCTCCGTCAGGGCCTTGATCAACTGCTGCTTGTTCGCCCCCATCCCGACACTCGCCACATAGACGTAGCCGTACGTCATGGCCATGCCGCCCAGATCTTTCTTCGCGGTCTTTTTGCCGGAGGCGGCGAATTTCGCGATGGAGCCCGTGGGGGTCGCCTTGGAGGACTGGCCGCCGGTGTTGGAGTAGACCTCGGTATCGTAGACCAGGATGTTGATGTCTTCTCCGGAGGCAAGGACGTGGTCGAGCCCGCCGTAGGCGATGTCGTAGGCCGCGCCGTCTCCCAGGAAGACCCAGTAGGACTTCTTGGTGAAGAGAGTTGCCATGCCTGCAATCTCGGAAAGAAGCGGGTTTTGCGCATACTTCGGAAGGAGCGTTTTCAGGGCGTCGCCGTGCCGGCGGGAACCGCCCGGGTCCTTCATGTTCTCGAGCCATCCGGAAAGGGCGTCCTTCACCTCGGCGGCGATATCGGTCCCAAGGGCTTTCTCTGCCAGGGCGGCCAGCTTCGCCCGCTGCTGCAGTGCCCCCAGAAACATCCCGTAGGTGAATTCGGCCGGGTCTTCGAAAAGGGAGTTCCCCCAGGTCGGGCCGAACCCCTCGGCATTGACGCCGTAAGGGATCGTCGGTGCGCTGCCGCCCCAGATCGAAGTGCAGCCCGTGGCGTTTCCGATCACCATCCGCTCGCCGAAAAGCTGGGTCACGAGCTTGGCATACGGCGTTTCCCCGCACCCGGCGCAGGCCCCGGAGAACTCCAGAAGCGGCACGTAGAACTGGCTTCCCTTCACCGTGTCCCGCTTCATGAGGTCGCTTCGCACCGGAAGCCCTGCGGCGTAACGTTGGTTCGGAACCTGGGCCGCGAGCTGGCTTTCGATCGGCTTCATCACCAGGGCCGGCACCTTCGCAGGGCAGATGTCGGCACAGTTGCCGCAGCCCAGGCAGTCCTCGGCGTAGACCTGGACCCGGAACCGGTAGCCCTTGAGCTCCTTTCCAAGGGCCGGCTTTGCTTCGAAGGTCGCCGGCGCTGCGGAAAGCTCGGCTTCCGTTACCAGCACGGGACGGATCGAGGCGTGCGGGCAGACCATGGCGCACTGGTTGCACTGGATGCAGTTTTCCATGATCCACTCGGGGACATTGATCGCCACCCCGCGTTTTTCGAACCGGGTGGTCGCCGTCGGAAAGATCCCGTCGGCGGCAAACGCCGATACCGGAAGGGCGTCGCCCTTGCCGGCCAGAATCGGCCGGATCACCTTCCGGACGAATTCCGGCTCGGCCGCCTCGGGTTTGGGGGCGTCCCCGGCCGCGGCCCAGGACGCGGGATAATCGACTTTCACCAGGTGTTCCAGGGTCTTGTCCACGGCGTCGCAGTTCATCTTCACGACGGATTCGCCCTTCTTTCCGAACATCTTCTTGATCTGGCCCTTCAGGTACCCGATGGCCTCATCGACCGGAATCACGTTGGCGAGCTTAAAAAAGGCCGTCTGCATGATCATGTTGATCCGACCCCCCAGGCCCACTTCCGTTGCGATCTACACCGCGTCGATGTTGTAGAAGGAGATCTTCTTTTTGGCGATGGTCCGGCGCATGGCGCCGGGAAGTTTTTCTTCCATCTCTTCCGGCGACCAGTTGGAATTCAGAACGAACGTCCCGCCTTCCTTGATCCCGTCGAGCACATCGTAGAGGTCTACGTAGTTCGACTTGTGGCAGGCGATGTAGTCGGCGCTGTCGATGCAGTAGGTCGACTGGATCGGGGTCTTCCCGAAGCGCAGGTGGCTGATCGTGACCCCGCCGGACTTCTTCGAGTCGTAGGCGAAATAGGCCTGGGCATAGAGGTTCGTGTTGTCGCCGATGATCTTGATGGCGCTCTTGTTCGCGCCCACCGTGCCGTCGGCGCCGATCCCCCAGAACTTGCACTGGACCGTGCCGGGCGGGGATACGTCAAAGCCCGGGGTGACGGCAAGGCTGGTGTGGGTGACATCGTCGTCGATGCCCACGGTGAACTTGTTCTTCGGGGTGGCGGCGGCCATGTTTTCAAAGACCGCCTTCACCATGGCCGGGGTGAACTCTTTGCTGCCCAACCCGTAGCGGCCGCCCAGGATCGTGGGCCGAAGGCCTTTTTCCATGAATGCGGCGGCGATATCGACGTAAAGCGGTTCGCCGAGGCTTCCCGGCTCCTTGGTCCGGTCGAGGACCGAGAGGACCGTTGCCGTCTTCGGCAGCACGGAAAAAAGGTATTCCGAGGCAAACGGCCGGAAGAGCCGCACCTTCACGAGGCCCACCTTCTCGCCCTTTGCGACCAGGTGGTTGACCACTTCTTCGATGGTCTCGCAGGAGGACCCCATGGAGAGGACCACGTGCCGGGCATCCGGCGCCCCCACGTAGTCAAAGGGCTTCAGGGGCCGGCCCGTGAGCGCCCCCACCTTCTGCATGTACCCGGCCACGATGGCCGGCGTTTTCTGGTAATAGAGGTTGGTTGCTTCCCGGCCCTGGAAGTAGATGTCGGGGTTCTGGGCCGTGCCCCGGAGTTCGGGTCGCTCGGGATTCGCCCCGCGGGCGCGGAACCTTGCCACCGCCTCCCGGTTCACGAGTTTGGCCATGTCCGCGTAGTCGATCAGCTCGATCTTCTGGATCTCGTGGCTCGTGCGGAACCCGTCGAAAAAGTGCACGAAGGGAACGCTCGCCTCAATGGCGCTCAAATGGGCCACCAGGGCCAGGTCCTGGGCTTCCTGGACCGAATTCGAGGAAAGGATTGCAAAACCGGTCTGGCGAACGGCCATCACATCCTGGTGATCCCCGAAAATCGACAAGGCATGGGCCGCAATGGCCCGGGCCGTCACGTGCAGCACCCCGGGCAAGAGTTCTCCGCTCATCTTGTACATGTTCGGAATCATCAAGAGAAGCCCCTGGCTCGCCGTGAAGGTCGAGGTGAGTGCGCCGGCGGCCAATGAGCCGTGCACCGAGGCCGCGGCCCCGGCTTCGCTCTGAAGCTGCCGAACCAGAAGCGGTTGGTCGAAGATGTTCTTGCGTCCGCCGGCCGCCCACTCGTCGCAGATCTCGCCGATCGGTGAACTTGGCGTGATCGGATAAATCGTGGCCACATCGCTCATGGCATAGGCCACGTGTGCCGCAGCCGTGTTGCCGTCGATGGTTTTCATCGTTTTCGCCATTGCTGCTCTCCTTATAAACGGTTTGTATTGGGAACCAAATTTGTACAGCATAAGATAACGAATCGGGTTTAACGCAATGAATCCGATAAGAATCCGGGGCCAACGCCAGCGGGGGCGACACCCGCGCCTCAAAACAACCAAGGGCGGCGGTGGAACCGATCCGGTATCGAAACGGCAGGCGCAAGATCACGGCAGCGGTTTGGCCTCAAAACGGGCGGGACCATCCGGAAAAACGCAAGATCCCCCAACACGGTCGCGCTCCGGCGCTCAGTTTTTTATTCCGGAGGGCTCCCGCACGGCCCGGGCAATGGCGGAAACGTCCTCATCGGCGAAGCCGCGGCCGATGAGCCCGTTTTCGGCCTGTTCGACAAGGGCGGTCACGGGCAGCGTCAGCCCCAATTCCCGGGCCAATTCCAGGGCGATGTTCAGGTCCTTGTGGTGGAGCTTCACCCGGAATCCCAACGGATAGCGGTTGGCGATCATGTTCTGCGATCGATTGTTCATGGCCCAGGACCCGGCAGCGCCGCCGCCGACGGCCGCCACGACCTTTTCCATGTCAAGGCCCGCTTTGAGGCCGATGGCAAGCCCCTCGGCAACGCCCCAGTAAGTGCCGGCGATCACGACCTGGTTGATGGCCTTGGCCATCTGGCCGGCGCCGATCGGGCCAACGTGGGTCAAGGTTTTGCCCATGACCGCAACCACCGGTGTGACGGTGGCGATGTCTTCGGCAGCCCCGCCCATCATGATCGAGAGGGTCCCGCGTTTGGCCCCTTCCGAGCCGCCGGAAACCGGGGCGTCGATCATTCGGATCCCCTTTTCGCCGAGGCGTTCGGCAATGCGCCGGGTGGTCGACGGGCTGATCGTGGACATGTCCATGACGATGGCGCCGGCCGCGGCCCCGTGGATGACGCCGTCTTCGCCAAGGATCACCGCTTCCACATCCGGGGTGTCGCTGACACAGGTGATGATCAGGTCCCGGCCCTCGGCAGCGGCCCGGGGGGAATCGGCACGCGCGGCCCCGGCCGCGGCCAGGGGCTCTTCCCGTTGCCGGGTCCGGTTGTGAACGGTGAGGTCAAAGCCGGCGTTCAGCAGGTTTTGCGCCATGGCAGCGCCCATGGTCCCCATTCCGATAAAAGCCACCTTCATCGTTTCTCCTCCTGATGCGAATGTTAAACCACGGCTTTTCGTGTCAGCCGCGGACCTTGACTGCCGATCCCGCATGAAATGGGCATTTGAAATCCGACTGCCGAAATTCAAAACCCGAGATGTAGATTTTTCACACGATCGCGCATCGTGGTCAAGCCGGTGTCTCGGGCCGTCGTGATGATCGAAGGTGGCCGGATCGGTGGGGTCTGTGCCGCATCCGCTCTGCCAAGAGTTCCGCCAGGTGCCGAACCCTTAGATCGAGCACCTGCCGCAGAGCCGCGCACCGTATCTTCAT
>JBJKPT010000117.1:0-3231 GCA_046706045.1 Desulfobacterales bacterium | reverse complement strand
GGCCGGCCTTGAATCCGGGCGAGCCGCCCGGCGCCGTCGCTCTGCCCCGCGAGGATCCGCTCCATTTTCTCCTGCTCCTGTGCCAGCAGTGCCTCCAGTTTGGCCAATTCCTTCTGGCGGGTTTCCTCGACGCGGCGCCGGTGCTGCAGCAGGGCTTCCAGAGAAAAGACGAACATGGCGGATCACGACTCCTCGGTGATGGCGTACATTTGCTGCAGGGCGCTGTCGTAGTTCACGGATTCGTCGATTTTCTGCCGCAAAAAACCGTTGATCCGGTCGATGTGCGCGATCGCTTCATCGATCTTCGGATTGCTCCCCTTGACATAGGCGCCGATGTTGATGAGGTCTTCGGCCTTCCGGTAGGTGGCCATCATCGCTTTGATCCGGCCGGCGCTTTCCCGCTGCCGCGCCGTGGTGATATCCGCCATGACCCGGGAAACACTCGCAAGGACGTCGATGGCCGGGTAGTGGTTCTGGACGGCCAAATCCCGGGAAAGCACGATGTGCCCGTCCAGGATCGACCGCACCGCGTCGGCAATGGGTTCATCCATATCGCCGCCTTCCACGAGCACCGTGTAAAGACCGGTGATGGTTCCATAATTGGACGCGGTGCCGGCCCGTTCCAACAGCTTCGGCAACAGGGTGAAAACCGACGGGGTATAGCCCTTGGTGGTCGGCGGCTCGCCGAGAGCCAGGCCGATTTCGCGCTGGGCCATGGCAAACCGGGTTACCGAATCCATCATGAGGTTGACGTGCATCCCCTGGTCACGAAAGTATTCGGCGATGGCCGTGGCAATGAAGGCCCCGCGCATCCGGATCAGCGGCAGGTGGTCGGATGTCGCCACCACGACCACCGAGCGCCGGAGTCCCTCGGGACCGAGTTCCTTTTGGATAAAGTCGTTGAGTTCCCGGCCCCGCTCGCCGATCAGGGCGATCACGTTGACATCGGCATTCGTATTTCGGGCGATCATCCCCATCAGCACACTTTTTCCCACGCCGGAGCCGGCGAAGATGCCCATGCGCTGGCCGCATCCAATGGATAGCAATCCGTTCACCGCCCGGACCCCGATGTCCAGAGGTTGATTGATTCGCCGCCGCTGCAAGGGATTGATGGGATTGGCGTAGATCGGGTACTCCGCGCTGCAGGCCACCGGCCCTTTTCCATCGATGGGATTTCCCAGCCCGTCGATGACCCGGCCGAGCAGTTTTTCCCCGACCCCGACCGTGGCTTCCTGGTTTTTGGCGATGACCCGGCTGCCGGGGCCGATGCCCCGGACTTCCTCGAGCGGCATCAACAGCACCCGGTTGTTTCGAAATCCCTGCACTTCCGCGCGTACCGGCGGCTGATTTCCCACAGGAAAGATTTGGCAGATCGCCCCCAGGCGGCCGGGGGGACCGCTGGCCTCGGTGACCAGGCCGACCACCTTGGTGACTTCGCCGCCGAGAATGATCGGCTCGGCCGCTTTTACGGCGTCGACGTAGCGGGAGACTTGAATGACCGGTTGTAGGGCCATGCGATTTCCTTGCGGGAAGCGGTTGATTTCGGCCGGCTGCGGCGTTTCCGGGAGGCATTCCGTCCGCGCAACGCAACCCGTGGGGCCGGAACGAAAACCGCGTTCAGTGCTGGAACCGTGCCTTCTCCAGCTCTTGACGCAGTCTTTCCTCGATTTGGGCGATTTGGCTTTCGATACGCGCATCCACATCACCGAAATGGGTCTCCACCTGGCAGCCGCCGACGTTGATGCCGTCGTCACCCTCAAAGACGATGGTTTCCACGTTCTTGACCGGGGGACTGAATTGGTAAAGCGCGTTGCGGACGGTTTCCAGATCCGCGGTATTGACCCGTATGCGGATCTGCTCCTGGTCGACGATGTATTTCAGTGCGGCTTTGACCGCCGTCAAGACGGCGCTTTTGTCCACGGAAAGGGTGTGGGCAAGAATCTGACGGGCCACGGCGATGGCAAGCGTCACCGTGGCTTCTTCGGCACTCTGATACACGTCCCGCCGAAATTTCTCGAGCTCCAGATGGGCCCTTCGAAACTGCTGGACGATCTGGGCCATCTCCTGGTTCGCGGTGTCTCGCCCGGCCTTGCGACCCTCGGCGAACCCGTCTTCGTGGGCCTTGCGCTCGGCCTGGCGCAATTGGTGTTGAAACAGTTCTTCGGCACTGGGTCCTTCCGGTGCCCTCCGGGTGCGGCTGTCGATAAAGCCATCGTCGCCCGAGAACGGATACGAGGTGCGGAACGCGGAAACGTGTTCTTCCATCGCCGGCCCCACGGTGTCCGAATCGTTCACGGAGATGGCCGGAAAGCTGTGGCGTCGGGCGCCGCGCAACCGGGCGTGATCGTTTTTGCCGACGTTAGGCAATGAACTCTTCTCCTCTCCGGCCGCTGATGATCAACTCGCCCTTTTCTTCCATATCCTGGATCAGTCGTGTGATATTTTGCTGCGCACCTTCCACCTCTTTCATGCGCACCGAACCCAGAGTTTCCATTTCCTCCATGACCATGTCGGCCGCCCGCGTGGACATGTTGTGGAAAATCTTATCCTTCACTTCTTCCGAAGCCGCTTTGAGGGCAACGGCCAATTCTTTGGTTTCCACCTTCCGCAACATGGCTTGAAGTCCTCGGTCGTCGACCATGACGAGATCTTCGAACACAAACATCATCTGCTTGATCTGTGCGGACAGTTCCGGGTTGTCGTCTTCGATCTCGTCGAGGATCAGCTGGGCCGAAGCGGCGTCGGCCTGGTTCAATATTTCCGCGAGCTGGGGCACACCGCCGACCTTCCGGGTCACCGTGCCTTCCTTCCTCCTCAATTCATCCGCGAAGACTTTCTCAATTTCTTCAATCATTCCGGAGACGATTTTTTCCGACTGGGCGATGCGCAGGGCCACGTCGGTTTTCTTTTCATCGGGAAGGTGGGAAAGTACTTCACTTGCCACATTCGACTTGAGATGCACCAGAATGACGGCGATGGTCTGGGGATGCTCGTCGCGGATCAATTGAACCAGCTGGTCCACATCCAACTCGAGCAGGGATTTCAACGAATTGGCCTCGGCTTCCTTCTTGGCCTTTTCCTTCGCCTCGCGCCTGTTCGGGTTATCTCCGGCCGGCAGTTGCATGGGCGGCATCTTTCGAACGACTCGCAGGCTCTGGGTGAACTCCGCGGCCACCCGCTCGACCAGATCGGGTGACACCTCTCCCATCTGCCCCATATGGTTCTGGATGA
>JBJKPT010000116.1:0-4928 GCA_046706045.1 Desulfobacterales bacterium | reverse complement strand
TGAGATGGGGCAGCGCGGCGGCAAAAAGCCACTGCTTGGCGCGCAGGGTGGTCGCCATCTCGAGATCCCACTGGGCCGGGGTGTAGGCCCCGTGCACCACGGGCCACCCGCCCCGCTCGATGTTGTTCACCAGGATGTCGAGCCGGCCGAAGTGTGAAACGCTCCGGGCGACGAGGCGCTCGGCGGCCGCTGGATCGGTCACGTCCGTTCGCAAAATGAGATGCGGGGTGCCGGTCGCGGCCAGATCCCGGACAAGGTCCGGATGACTTTCTTCCCAGTCGTGCCAGTTGGCGGTGACCTGCACCCCTTCCCGGGCAAGGGCCAGGGCGATGCCCTTGCCGATCCCCTTGACGGCGCCCAGTACCAGCGCGGTTTTACCCTTCAGCGATGTGGCCATGGCGCTCCTTTGCCGGTGCCCGCCCTATCGATGGTGTCCAAAGAGGCGTTCGACGGTCCAGTCCAGGGCGAGTTCGATTAGATAGAGGTCGACCTGCGCGGCCTCCTGGGGCCGCCCGGCGGCGACCGGCAGGCTTTCAGGGAACCCCGGCGTTCCGATCCGCTCCCGGAAGGCATCCAAGTCATAGACCGCCAATCGAAAGGCCGCGGCTTCGGCTTCGGCCAGCGGCCCGGGCCTCAGGCGGTTTTTCATGGCGATCACGGGCAGCAGCCGGTCGTTTACCCGGTTGTAGGCCGCCGCTCCCTGATCGGCGAGCCAGGTTTGCGGGGTATGGCGTTGCTCGGTTTCGAATCCCCGGCAGTGGGGTTCCCGAAGCAGGGCGAAGTGCTCGGTGAGCCGGCCGTCGAGGCGCGAGCGGGTCAGTGCCCGGACGAGCGGGTAGGTGCGGCACGAGGCCGGCCGATCTGTGTAGACGCCGCAGCCCGATGCGGTCACGAAGGGGCATGCATGCCCGTTTTCCGCCGTGGTGCGGAAGGCGGCGACGGGCAGGCCGGTCTCCGGGCCGGTGTGCACGCGGGTGTACCGGCGCAAAAACGCGGTGGTCGAAAGGCCGAGGCGCCTGGCCAGGCGCAGGATGTCGTAGCCGGTCAGAAACTGGTTCAGATCGCGGCAGCAGGCGTTGAAACAGGCGACGTCCGGCGAGCAATGAAAACAAAACGATGCCGTCGGGGTCAATGGTTGAATATCGGCTTCCATCGGGTCCATCCATGAACGGGCAAGGGGCGGGTCCCCGCCCGGGTCAAGGCCCGGCGGGCTGCCCGCCCCGGGGTTCCAAGAACTTGACGCCCTGCCTTGAGCCGGCGCCGGGCCCCTTGCGTATCAACTCGGTCTGCGATGTCAAGAATAATGCAAAAAACGGAAAAAATCGCGGGAAGAAAAACCGAAATCCAGAGTTATGAGCATATGGTCTTTACCTGCCGTCGGTGATGGCCCCGGTGCCGGGCAAAAATTCTTGACAAGGGTATGGGCGAATGATATCTATGTAATCTTATTTATTTATGTTATTGATTTTTAAAGAAAAAACCATCCGCCAAAACTTTTTCCCACAAAACGCCGGATGGCATCAAGCGCGCGGGGGCGCCTTGCAAATCGAGCCTTGCTGGAAACATCCAGTGCCAGTGAATACCAACGCGTTGCAGAAAAAAAAATTAAAGAAGGGAGGTGTGATCGGCTTCACCGTTTATGATAATCAGGCAAAGCGCTTACGGTTGGTTAGGTTTCAAGCAACAATCACTTCAGGAGGTATGTTAAATGCCAAGTTTTGTCATTCAGGAAAAGTGCGACGGCTGCAAGGGCGGTGATAAGACCGCTTGCATGTACATCTGCCCCAATGACCTGATGGTTCTCGATCCCAACGCCATGAAGGCGTACAATCAGGAACCGGATCAGTGCTGGGAATGCTTCTCCTGCGTCAAGATCTGCCCGACCCAGGCCATTGAAGTCCGCGGTTACGCCGACTTCGTGCCCTTGGGAAGCAGCATCCTGCCGATGATGGGTACCGAAGACGTCATGTGGACCTGCAAGTTCCGCAACGGTCTGATCAAGCGGTTCAAGTTCCCCATCCGGACCACCCCCGAAGGCGCGGCCAACGCCTACGACGACCTGAAAGGAAAGGATCTGGACAGCTATCTGTTGAGCACCGAAGAAAAAGATGGCTACCAAATCCCCAGACCGAAGGCCACCGTTTAATCATGCGGCGCCATTGCTTATCCACAACACGGAGTACCCATTCCTAAGCGTAAGGAGGAGACAATATGGCAATTCCCAACAAACCAAAGGGTGAAACCAAGACCGTTCGTGACCCTGAAGTCGTGGAAAAAGAAGTTGACATCCTCATCGTCGGCGGTGGCATGGCTGCCTGCGGTGCTGCGTTTGAAATCAAAAAATGGGCCGGCGACAAGCGCGTCCTCCTGGTGGACAAGGCCGCCATGGAGCGCTCCGGCGCCGTCGCCCAGGGGCTTTCCGCCATCAACACCTTCATCGGCGGCAACGCCCCGGAAGACTACGTGCGCATGGTCCGAAACGACCTGATGGGCATCGTTCGCGAAGACTTGATCTACGACCTGGGCTGCCACGTCGACGATTCGGTCTACCTGTTCGAGGAGTGGGGTCTGCCGATTTGGAAAAAAACCGAAGACGGCAAGAACCTCGACGGCAAGAAGGGTCAGAAGATGGGGACCCTGAAGTCCGGCGCCACCCCGGTTCGCACCGGCAAATGGCAGATCATGATCAACGGCGAATCCTACAAACGCATCGTCGCCGAAGCGGCGAAAAAAGCCATCGGCGACACGAACGTGCTGGAACGCGTGTTCATCGTCGAACTGCTTCTTGACGCCAAAGTCAAAAACCAGATCGCCGGCGCGGTGGGCTTCTCCGTTCGCGAAAACAAGGTTTACATCATCAAGTGCAAGACCATGCTGGTCGCCTGCGGCGGCGCGGTGAACATCTATCTGCCGCGGTCGGTGGGTGAAGGCAAGGGCCGCGCCTGGTACCCGGTATGGAACGCCGGCTCCACCTACACGATGTGCATGAAGGTGGGCGCGGAACTGACCATGATGGAAAACCGTTTCACCCCGGCCCGTTTCAAGGACGGTTACGGCCCGGTGGGCGCCTGGTTCCTGCTGTTCAAGGCCAAGACCCTCAACGGCCTCGGAGAAAACTTCGCGGCGGGCGAGGCCGCCAAGAAAGAACTTCAGCGGTATGCGCCTTACGGTACCGCCCCCATCACCCCGACCTGCCTGCGCAACCACCTGATGCTCTTCGAAATGAAGGAAGGCCGCGGCCCCATCATGATGGACACCGTGACCGCGCTGGCCGAACTCGGCAAGACCATGGACAAGAAGGAACTCAAGCATCTCGAATCCGAAGCCTGGGAAGATTTCCTCGACATGACCTGCGGCCAGGCGAACCTCTGGTGCGCCCAGAACTGCGAACCGGAAAAGAAGAACTCCGAAGTCATGCCGACCGAACCCTACCTGTTGGGTTCCCATTCCGGCTGCTGCGGCCTGTGGACCTCCGGCCCGGACTACGACTGGGTCCCGGATGCTTATAAAATCAAGACCCGAAACGGCAAAGTCTACAAGCAGATGACCACCGTTGAAGGGCTTTTCACCGCCGGCGACGGCGTGGGCGGCTCCGGCCACAAGTTCTCCTCCGGATCCCATGCCGAAGGTCGTATCGCCGCCAAGCAGATGGCCCGCTACGCCAGGGACTACGCCGACTTCACCCCGACGCTGGCCCAGACCAAGGAAGAACTGGTCAATCTGGTGTACAAACCGGTCCGTACCTACCTCGACCACTGCAGCTACACCACCGCCGACAACATCAACCCGAACTACATCAAGCCCGAAGGCATGATGTACCGGTTGATGAAGGCAACCCACGAGTACGGTGCCGGCACGGCCACGTTCTACCAGACGAGCAGCAAATCCCTGGAAATCGTCATGGATCTGCTTTCGACCATGCGCGAAGATTGCGAAAAGATGGCCGCCGGCGATCTGCACGAACTGATGCGCGCATGGGAAATCTACCACCGGATCTGGACCGTGGAAGCGCATCTGCGCCACATTCAGTTCCGCAAGGAAACCCGCTATCCGGGCTTCTACTATCAGGCGGACTACCCGGGTCGGGACGACAAAAACTGGTTCTGCTTTGTCAACTCCAAGTACGACCCGCAGGCAAAAAGCTGGGATATTTTCAAAAAAGAATACATTCAAATCATCCCAACCTGATGCTTCGAACGCGCATGCTTAAACGACGCGCATAAAATTACCTCCAGGCGCCGAAAGGCGCCTGGAGGTTTTTGTCTATGATAGGCCGGATCATTTCCCGGCTCGCGGCGATACAACCCATCCGCCGCCGTCGTTGGGTGATATCCTCTTGAATCTCTCGAATTGCCCTCAAACGGAAAAAATTCGGGCAAAAAGCCGGAATTTCTTCCGTTTGAAGACAAAGCTTTAACGGGATATCGCCCGGGGATGGTGCAGGATACGATGTTTTGCGATCGCTGACTGTCCGACATTCTTGAAACGCCATTTTCTACGGAGGATAGTATGACAGAAGCCAAAGCTCCCGCAAGTGGAAGCATCATGGTCGTTGGGGGGGGGATCAGCGGCCTGACCACGGCGTTGGAAGCCGCCGAAGTCGGGTACGAGGTGTTTCTGATTGAAAAAAACCCTTACCTGGGAGGCCGGGTTGCCCAGCTGAACCAGTATTTTCCCAAACTTTGCCCGCCATCCTGCGGTCTGGAAATCTATTTCCGGCGCATCAAGGACAATCCGCGCATCAAGGTCTTGACCATGGCGGAAGTGGAAGAAATTTCCGGCACCCCGGGGGATTACACCGCGACCGTCAAGATCAGCCCGCGCTACGTCAATGAAAACTGCACCTGCTGCGGGGCCTGCGCCGAAGCCTGCGGCACGGAAGTGCCCAACGACTTCAACTTCGGCATGGACAAAACCAAGGCCGCCCA
>JBJKPT010000115.1:0-11996 GCA_046706045.1 Desulfobacterales bacterium | reverse complement strand
CGGGGCCGGCAACTCGTGATCCTGGTGGGCAGCCGCAAGGCGGTGCGGGTGGCGATGAATAACGATAACCCGATGAAACGCTTGTCAAAACTATCCCGCCGACTGGTTTCGGCGGAATCCTGAAGGTGTTGGCAGGCGCAATGGCGGATTCGCATCGTCGAACGCGATGCACGAAAATATGAGCTTTCCTCGGACCCATTATTCAAGCGAGGGCTTGTGGTGGTGAATCCAAAACACCGGGCTCCGCGGCGGCGGCGACCCCTCGGGACCGGTCCCTATGTGACGGCGGTGGTGGCCAATGCCGCCGGTGACATTTTCGAGCTGGACGGCTACGCGGCGGTGGGCCGCGACGGCCCCCGGATGATTCCGTTGACCGCGAAAAACACCCGGCCCATGCCCTTCGGCGGCGAGCTGATGATGCTCCCGGACCGGCAGCCCATCGTCTTCGACACGGCGCGGGGCCGCCTGGAACGGTTGACCGAAGACCCGTACCGCCCGGGCGCCCCGATCTTTCCCGTGGCGGCCTTCAATTCCCCCGGTTTCGTGAACACCTTTGTCAGCGCCTATGAGGAAACCGGCGGCGCAGGGTTCCTGCCGCTTTTTTCCTACGGTGCCGTGGGCTGGCAGGATAATGGCTTTCGCACGGCCGTCATCTGCGTGGATCGTGAACCGCGCCAGGACCTGCGGCGCATGCCCATGGAAAAGGTATCGGCGGGAATCGAACGGATGCGGCGGCTGATGCCGGGGAACCGGCTCCGGGCCCACCTGGAAAATTGCGCCACGATCTATGGGTGCCCGGCAGGAAAAAACTTCTTTCTCGGCCGTTACGAAGCCCCCCTGCCCACAAGCCGATCCTGCAACGCCAGGTGCCTTGGTTGCATTTCCCTTCAAAACGAGACCGGCATCCCGCACAGCCAGAATCGAATCGCCTTCACGCCCACGGCCGAAGAAATCGCCGAGGTCGCCCTTCCCCACATTGAGCGTGTGTCCCGAGCCGTGGTGAGCTTTGGCCAGGGCTGCGAGGGGGATCCGCTCCTTGCCGCCGACGTCATCGAAGATGCGATTCGTCGCATCCGGCGCCACGAATCGGCCGGGACCATCAACATGAACACCAACGCCAGTCTCCCGGATGCTCTCGACCGGCTCTTCGATGCGGGGCTCGACAGCATCCGGGTGAGCCTCAACAGCGTTCAGGCGTCCTGTTACAACGCTTACTTCCGTCCCGCGGGGTTTCAATTCGCCGATGTGTGCACGAGCATCGACCGGGCCCTGGCGCGAAACCGGCATGTGGCGATCAACTACCTCAACTGCCCCGGGTTTACGGACACTCCGGAAGAAGCCGCGGCCCTCGAAGCATTTTTGACGCACCACCCGATCCGGATGATCCAATGGCGAAACCTCAATTTCGACCCCTTTCGCTACACGCGCCGGATGGCCGAAGCGTCCCCCCAAACCCCGCCCATCGGTATCGCCGTCCTCTTAAAGCGCATCCGAAACGGATTTCCCGGGGTCACCTTCGGCTATTTCAACCCGCCGAAGGAAAAATGGTGAACCCCAATGAAATGGCATGCCGTAAAAATCCGATTCGATGCCGATGCGCCGCATACGGCGGCCGAATTGCTCGCCGAGGCCTTTCGCGGCATCGGCGTGGAGGGCGTCGTGATCGACGACCCGACGCTTACACCCGAGGAAGGCTGGGGCGCCGATGCCCTGCCGAAACCGGATCGGCACGCGGTCACCGGTTATCTGCCGGATACGACCGGGTTCAACTCCCGGCTTTCGTCTTTGGTCGCATCGGTAAACCGGTTGGAACGGGTTCTCGGCATCCGCTGCCGGCTTACCACCGACGCCATTGGCGAAGAAGACTGGGCCGAGTCCTGGAAAGCCTATTTCGGGCCCGAACGCATCGGCCGCTGCATCGTGGTAAAGCCCACTTGGCGGGACTATACGGCGGCTGCGACCGATCGGGTCATCGAGATCGATCCGGGCATGGCCTTCGGTACCGGCACCCATCCGACCACGGCCCTGTGCATCCGGGCACTGGAAGACGTCTTGCGGCCCGGGGATACCATCGCCGATGTCGGCACGGGAAGCGGCATCCTGCTGATTGCCGCAGCCCTTCTGGGCGCCGGCGCCGGTGCCGGAGTCGACACGGACCCCGTGGCCGTGACCGTAGCCCGGGAAAACCTCGCCCGAAACCATGTCCCGGCGGACCGTTTTTCCGTCTCCGAAGGCAGCGCCGCGGCCCTGCCGCCCACCGGTTACGACCTCTTGACGGCGAACATTCTCTCGGAAATCATCATCGCGCTTCTCGGTGGGATGGCGCCCCGCCTGAAACCCGGCGGGACAGCGATCTTTTCAGGAATCATCACGGAAAACGCACCGGCCGTCCTCGCGGCCTTGCCCCCCCACGGCCTCGATGCCGCGGACGTCCGGGAAGCGGACGGCTGGGTGTGCATCCTGGCTAGGCGTCGGTTGCGGGAAACCGGACCGTGAAGGTGGTGCCGCGGCCCTTTTCGGAGACCACATCGATTTTCCCGCCGTAGGCGTCCACCATGGCCTTGACGCTGGCAAGCCCCAGCCCGGTGCCCTTACCCGGGGGTTTGGTGGTAAAATCCGGAGAATAGATCCGGTCCCGATCCTTGGGATCGATTCCGTGGCCGGAATCGGAGACCACGAGTTCCACGCCTTCGGCCCATCGCCGCGTCCTCAGGATCAGCTCTTTTTCTTCGGAAAATTCCATCGCGTCGATCGCGTTTTGAATCAGGTTGTCGACGATCTGCTTGACCTGGGCGATATGGCCATGAATCCGCGGAAGGTCGTCGGCCAGTTCAAGGGTCCGGCTCACCTGGCGCTTGAAAACGGGGTTGAAGGCGAAAAAATCGACCTGACTTTTGACCACGGCATTGAGGTCGACCCGGCCCGGTTCGTAGGGCCGCCGGTCCCGTGCCTGGTTGAGCACGGTGCGGATCGTCTGATCCAGATGGCCGCCGCTTTCCCGGATTTTTTCCAACAGATGCCGGAGCCGGGTGAGGTCCGGCTGGGAATCGGCGCTGATGTCCACGGCCAGGTCCACGGCGCTGAAAATGGCCTGGAGGGGGGTGTTGAGGTTGTGCACGATCTGGCTGGCGAGTTTGCCGATCTCCGCCTGACTGTACATGTCCATCAGCTGACGGGTGCGATCGGCGATGCGGAATTCCAGGTTCCGGTTGGTGCGCTCCAGCTCGGTGAGCAGATGGTTGCGCTCCTGCTGAATGGAATAAAACTCCAGGGCCTGGCGGATGGTGATCAAAAACTCCGAAGCGTTCCAGGGCTTGACCACATAACGGTAAACACAGCCGCGGTTCAAGGCATCGAGGATGGCGTCGTTGTCGGTGCGCGCCGAAAGCACCACGCGGATGATTTCGGGATGGGACGCCTGGATCCGGGATAGAAGGGTGAGCCCGTCCATGCCGGACATCATCAGGTCGGTGACCACCACGGCCACGGGCTCGGATTCCAGAAGTGCGAGGGCCTCGCTGCCACCCGTGGCGAAGATGGCCCGGTACGGCTCCTCGCTGACCTGGCGGCGGAGCAGGTTTCGGGTAAACTGTTCGTCGTCTACAAAGAGTATGGTGTCTTGGGCCATTCAGGTGAACCGTCGGGAAATCGTGTGCTTCCGCGGATAGGGCAATGCCTGTCTGCATACGTGAGGCAATTGCCGGCGTGTCCGGGCAAAAGAATCCGCGGATTTGTGAAGCGCGGGCCGATTCACTCCCCGTTCTGCGCCGGCGCCCATGGCGACCGCGGCCAAATCGGTATGATGCCGAAAGTTAAACTGTACTCCGATCAGCGGATCTGGGGCCAAAGAAGATATTGTCCGACAGACCGAAAAGCGGACGCTAAACTAATGGTTTGGTGAAAATTGTCAACAATTCTTCTCGCTCCCTGTGCAATTGACCTGATTTTGGGCCATGGTCTGGACGTCTGCCGAAATTCCGGCCAAGATGGGCAGCCGGATCGAAAACGTGGTTCCCACCCCGAGGGTGGAGGCCACCGCGATCCGCCCGGAATAGGCGTCGACCATGGTCTTTACGCTGGCAAGCCCCAGGCCGGTGCCTTCTCCCGGTGGTTTGGTTGAAAATTCGGGGTCAAAGATCCGTTGCCGGTCGGCGTCGGCAATGCCGCAACCCGTATCCGACACGGTAAGGATCAGGGTTTTTCCATCGACGGCCGTGGCAATGGTCAGGTTTTTTTTCTCCGACCCTTTCATTGCATGAAGGGCATTGGTGACCAAGTTGTCCATCAGCTGGAGAACCTCAAGGGCGTTTCCCCGGATTGGGGGCAGGGGATCCGACAGGTAGAGCTGCGTGTGGACCTCGTAGCGAAATGCCGGGTTTAGCCGGTAAAACTGGAGCCGATCTCGAATCAAGGCGTTGATGTCAAGGATTTCGACGGCACCGGGCGATTGCCGGGCCGTGGTGAGAACCCCGGAGACGATGCCCTGGATGTTCCGTGCCGCGTTTTCGATGATTCCTAGGTATTCGTCCAAGTCCGCCTCGGAAAACGATCCCATGGACCGGCGAAGCCGAAGCAGCTCCACAGAGCCAAAGATGGAATGCAACGGGGTGTTGAGGTTGTGCACGAGGTGGGACGCATACCGGCCGATCTCCGCGGTGCGTTCCATGGCAGCCAATTGACGGGTACGGCGGGTCACGTCCGAAACCAATTGCCGGTTGCGAGCTGCCAGGTCCGCTTTCAGGCGCCTTTCCCGTTCCTGAAGGTCATAAAAATCCGCAGCCTGCTTGATGTTCGCCTTCAGCTCCACATTCTGCCACGGCTTGGTGAGATAGCGATACACCCCGCCCCGGTTGACAAGATCGAGGATCGTGGCCGCATCGTTTCGGCCGGACATGACCATCCGCACCACATGGGGGTGGCGTGCCTCCACCTCCTGGACCAAGGCAAGTCCGTCCATGCCCGGCATCATCAGATCGGTCAGGAGAACGTGCACCGGCTCGGCCGCCATCACGCGCATGGCCTCTTCGCCGCCTCCGGCCGTCAACAGGCGGTAGGGCGCGGCCCGAAGGGTCCTCAGGATCGCGTCCCGAACCTCCGCCTGGTCGTCGACGATCAGAATGGAGCACCGAGAATCGCATCGGGTTTCGGTCATCTTGAATTTCCGCTGCTTTCGACGGGTGGGCTTTCGGAAGGCGGGAGCGGAATCGATTTGCCGCAGTCGGGACATACCCGCCACGGGCCTTCGATCACCCGGCCGCAGCCCTCGCATTGCCGCATGTTGGTATGGCCGCAGAATGGGCAATACCGGAAACGCTCTTCGAGCCGCGCGCCGCAGCCGCCGCAGGGAAATACCACCGTATCCTTGGGCCCCAGCACCCGAATCACTTCTTCACAGGTGGTCATCCCGTCGCGGATTTTTTCCGCGGCATCCTCGATGAGTGTCTTCATTCCGGCAAGCCGGGCCAACCGGGACAGTTCGGTCTCGCTCGCGTCGCGGTGGATGAGCTTCTTGATCTCCCGATCCACGTAAAGTACCTCGAAAATCCCGATACGGCCCTTGTACCCGGTATGATTGCACCGGTCGCACCCGCTGCCCCGACGAGTTTGGAAACCGTACTGTTCCAGCTTCAGCGCCCGGACCAGCTCCACATCGACCGGAACATCGGCCGCGCAATGAGAACAGATTCGCCGGACCAAGCGCTGGGTGATGATGCCGAGTAGGGCATCGGCGATGACATAGGCGTTCAGGCCGATATCTCGCAAGCGGGTGATGGAGGCGATGGCGTTGTTCGTATGCAGGGTGGAGAGCACCAGGTGGCCGGTCAGGGCCGCGTGAAAGGCCACCTCGGCGGTTTCCTTGTCCCGGATTTCGCCGAGCATGATGACGTTTGGGTCCTGGCGCAGCACCGAGCGCAGGACCTGGGAAAAATTCAACCCGATTTTGTCCCGGATGTTGACCTGCTCGGCCATGTTCATCTGGTATTCCACGGGGTCTTCGATGGTCGTGAAATTTTTCGTGATCTTCGCGCCATACCGCAGGAGAGAATAGAGGGTGCTCGTCTTGCCGCTGCCGGTGGGGCCTGTCGCGAGCACGATTCCCTGGGGCTGTTCGATGAAGCGGCCGGTGAGGTGCAGGTCCCGCGCCGACATGCCCAGCTCCTCGATCCCCTTGATGGCAGCGTTTTTATCGAGGACCCGCAGCACCACCTTCTCGCCGTTGATGGTGGGCAACGTGGAAATGCGCATGTCCACGATGCGGCTGGAGGTCTTCACCGTGATCCGGCCGTCCTGGGGTCGCCGGCGTTCGGCAATGTCCAGCTCGCCCATGATCTTGATGCGCGAGACCACGGCGAGATGCAGGTTGAGTGGGAAGTTGAGTTTCTCCTGGAGCAGGTCGTCGATTCGGTAACGAACCAGGACATGCTTGGTCTTGGGTTCGATGTGGATATCCGAGGCCCCGTGACGCAAGGCGTCGGAAATGATCGCGTTGACGATGCGGATGGCCGGCGGTTTGTCGGTCGCTGCCAGGAGTTCCTTGACGTCGGCCACCTCGTCGTCTTCGTCCAGGACGATCTCGATCTGCTCCGTGGGATCCCCCAGGTCGACCGCCGACATGGCGGCTTCCAATGCGTCTTCGCTGCCGAAGACCTCCCCGATTTTATCCAGGATCTGTTGCTTTGCGGCGAGCACCGTGGTCACCGGCATGCCGGTGATGAATTTCAAATCATCGATCTTCGTAAAATCCGTGGGATCGGCCATGACCACGATCAGGTGCTGGCCGGCGCGCTTCAACGGCAGAAGGGCGCTCTTTTCACAGATCTCCCGGGGGACAAGGGCCGCAAGCTCCCGGGGAACGGAAAATTCTTCCGGATTCACTCGCTGGATCCCAAGCGTTGCGGTGATGGTCTTCATGATGGTGGTCTCGTCGACAAAACCGAGACGAATCAGGAGATCTCCGAGCAAGGCATCGTTTTTCTGCTGCAGGGCCACGGCTTTTTCGAGCTGGGCCTCGTCGAGCAGCCGTTGCCGGACCAGGAGCCGTCCCACCTGGCTTCGCTGGATACTGGCAAACCGGGATAACTTCCGGATCTTCTTTTTCTGGGCGTCGGCCTGGATCTTGAGCTCCCGGTTTTCTTGACGAAGGTCGTACTGCTCCAGGGCAAGACCCACGGTGAGGCGAAGATCCTCGTCGTTCCATGGCTTGGTGATGAATTTGTAGACGGCGCCGTCGTTCACCGCTCCCATGATGGCGTTGACATCGGCATGACCGGTCAACATGATCCGAATCGTCTCCGGATAGGTCTCCTTGACATGCCGCAAGAGGGCCGCGCCATCCATTCCCGGCATGCGGAAATCGGAAATCACCACGTGGGCCGCCCCTTCCGTCTTGAGGAGGTCCACGGCGTCTTCACCCGTGGGTGCGGTCCACAGGGTGTAATTTTCCCTCCGGAAGATCCGCCGCATGGCCCGGAGCACATTGGGTTCGTCATCGACAAAAAGGATTCGGTAAGGAGCCGACGCCCTGGATTCGGCCGGAGGGTCCTGGGGCCGGTCCGATGAATTGGCGATGAAGAGGGAGGCGAATCGGGACATCAGGACACCTCGGATTCCGTGATCGGTGTTATCGGCTCCAGGGGAAGCCAGACCTTGACGGCAGTACCGGTTCCCGGCCGGCTGGCGCACTCCAAGCGACCGCCATGGACCTCGACAATGCGCCAGGCGGTGTGCATTCCGAGGCCCTTGCCTTGGCCCACGGGTCGGGTGGTAAAAAACGGTTCGAAAATTTTCTCCCGGACGGCATCGGCCATCCCGGAGCCGGTATCGGCGATGATCACCGTCACCCCGCTCTCCGCCTGCCGGGCCCGAATCCGGATTACCCCCTCGCCGGCGATGCTCTGAATGGCATTTCGCAGGATGTTGGCAAACACCAGGTTGACCTGCCGTGGCAGGCAGCGGATGCCCGGAAGCAACGGCAGATCGGTTTCCACCCGCACCGCTGCCGGCATCTCCAAGGCCATCATCCGCAGGGTCGTGCGGAGAAGTTGGGCGATATCGACCGTGGACCATTTTTCTTCACCAGGCCGGGCAAAATCCTTCAGGTCGCGCACGATATCCGCGATGCGTTGGGCCCCGCTCAGGGACTCGGAAAGCAGGTCGGAAGCATCTTTCATCAGAAAATGGATGTCGATCTCGGCCGCGACGGCCTTGGCTTTAACGGCCTGGGGGATCGCCGCCGAGGCCCTGGATTCCACGGCGAGGGTCAGGGTTTCGTAGGCCCCCAGAAGCCTTGCGAGATCGATGTGGTAGCGTTGCAACGTATTGAGGTTGCTCGTAATAAAACCCATGGGGTTGTTGATTTCATGGGCCATGCCCGCAGCGAGCTGGCCCACGGCGGCCATTTTCTCCTGGTGGATCAGCCGGGTCTGGGCCAAGCGGATGGCCTCGGTCTGGCGCCGGACTTCCAGCTCGAGGTTTTCCGCCAATTGCCGATACCGGACCTCGGAGCATTCCAGGGCCATGTGCTTCGCCTGGAGTTCACTATAGGCGGATTCGACCACCTCGGCATGGATGCCCGTGGCCATGAGGGTCCGGTAGCGATCGGCGACCAGGCGATCGAGGATCTGCATCAATATCGCGGCCCAGCGTTCGATGTCCCCGGTTTCCCCGGTTCCGACCGGGGAAATGACAAGGTATCCCACCGGCTCGAGTTCGACCAGGATCGGCCAGACACCAACCGTCTTTTCCCCAACCGTCACCCGGGCGAAGGCCTCGGCCCGGGATGCCGAATGCCGGCCCATGGCCGCGTCAAGACCGGGATCCGACCAATCGCCGCCCCGGCAGATGCCACCGGCATCGTAGAGGGCGGCCCGGATCCCCGAACCTTCGCAGAGGGGGACGATCAGCGAGCGAAAATCCGCCGCGTTGAACAGCTCGTCGAGCCGAAATTCCCGATCGAATACCGTCTCGGTGCCACTTCGGTCATCAACGGTCATCATGTTGGGTGCCTCCGGAAGCAACCGGCGCCGGCTGGCCGGCGGTCGGACTGAAACGACGGAAAATTTCGGCGGCGGTGACGCCGAAGTCGGACTTCAAGCGATAGATCCGGCTCACGGCGGCAAAGGTGATGTCGAGAATGGTGTCGAAGGTCTCCCGCACCCCTCTGCCGTAAAGGGCCGAGGCAAACAAAACGGGAAGGCCCGTGGGAGCCCAGCGCTCAAGGACCGCGTCCGCATGAACGATGCCGGAAAGATCCCGCTTGTTGAACTGCACCACCATGGGCAGCCGGTCGAGATCAAGCCCCACCCGGCCGGCGTTTTTTTCCAGGTTGTCGAAACTTTCGAAATTGCTCACCGCCTGGTCCAGCTTGGAATCGGCGACAAAAACCACCCCGTCGGCCCGGGACAAGACGGCCTTGCGGGTGGCGTCGTGGGCTACCTGGCCCGGCACGGTGAAGAGTTTCAGCTTGATGCGGAGTCCCGAGGTAAAACGGGCCATCAGGGGCAGCAGGTCAAAAAAGAGGGTCCGATCCCCGCGGGTTTCGAAGCTCATCATCTCGCCCCTGCCGGCAGGCGCCGATTCATTGTGCAACTGAATCAGGTTCGTGGTCTTTCCACTCAGAGCCGGCCCATAGTAGACAATCTTGATGATGAGCTTTTGCTCTTCCTCGTTGAATTCGGCCATGGATCATACCTGGTGAAGCGGCTTTGCGATATTGTCGTACTCGTCCCGAAACGTCAGCACAACCCCGCGGAGGGCCCCGGCCCGGCCCGGCAGAGGTGTTCCCTCAACGGAAAACCGGACCTCGTCGACGTTGATCGCCGGAAGCCGCCCGGAAAGGCCGCTGTCGATCATTTCCAGAATCGCTGAAACAAAGCCCGGGAGCAGGCCGTTGTCGAGCTGATCACCGATGCCGAAGCGGTGGCCAAAGGTCTCGCATGCCATCTGGTTCATCAGGACCACCATCAACTCCGTGCTGACCCCGACCACCGGCAGGGGCACGATGTCCAGCACATCCCGGGATAGTTCCAACGCCCGATTCTGAATTTCCAGAACCTGGGTCCGTCCCCGGACCCGTCTCTCCAGTTCTTCGTTGATTTCACGCAGCGCCTGATTTTGCTCCATCAGCTTCTTGTGTAGTGCCTTGTTGGAGGCGATAAGATCGTGGTGATGCAAGGCCCCTCGGATCTCCAGCACCAAGGCGTTATCGTCCCAGGGCTTGAAAAGAAATTTGTAGATGTGCCCCTTGTTGACCGATTCGGTGATGGCGTTGACATCGGTGTACCCGGTCAGGATCATCCGGATCACGTCCGGAAACCGGGCTTTGACCTTTTCGAGAAATTCGACCCCGCTCATTTCCGGCATCCGCTGATCGGAAACCACCAGATCCACGGCCTCGCGGTCAAGGACCGAAAGCCCCGCCTTGCCGCTTTCCGCGGTCAACACGTGCAGGTTTTCCTTGCGCAGCAGACGCCGGAGCGCGTTCAGGATGTTTTTCTCATCGTCCACGCAAAGGATCGTGTGCCGGGGCTCGTTTTCCGCGCCATTCATCGTCGGCTCTCCAAGAAAAATTTGCAGGCGTCCTCGACTTCCTTGGTCACCGCCGGCAACCATCGGTTCAGGCTCGAGAGGGCCGGAGCGATCGGGCTTGCTGCATCGGGATGAAGCCATTCGGCCCGGGGCATGACCACATCTCCCGCACACAATCGGTTCGCGATGATGTCGGCTGCGTGGACCGCCGCGAGCAGACCGTCAACTTCAGCTTCGCTGCGGATGTCGTGATGGCAGCGGGCGGCATCCCGAAGCCCGGCGGGAAGCTGCCATTTGTCCAGCAGATACGCGCCCAGCCGTGGGTGGGGGATGGGGATAATGGCCTTTTCCGCCTCGTAAAAGGAAATTTCTTCGGTGTGCATTCGGGTCCAAATTGCGGCAAATTCATCCGGGAAATATTGGATGATGAGGAGTTTTCCGACATCGTGAAGAAGGCCTGCGGTAAAGGCGTCTTCGGGTGCGGCCATGCGGACCTCGGTGGCGATCTGGCGGCTTATCACCGCGGATGCCACGGAATGCTCCCAGAACCTGCCGATATCGAAATCAAGGGTATACCTTTTTCGGTGAAAGGACTGGATCACCGAAACGGAAACGATCACGTTTCGCAAGGAGTGAAACCCGAGCAGGGCCACGGCATGAGAGATGTTGGCGATCCGGGAACGGAATCCGAAAAAGGTCGAGTTTACCAGCTTGAGAATCAGCGCCACCAAGGCCTGGTCTTTTTCGATGGCATCCGTTACCTGCCGAAGGCTCGTGTCATAACCTCGGAGCGTGCGGTTGACCTCCATGGCAATGGCCGGCAGGGTCGGCAGGTCCTGGATGCGATCCAGGCGTTTTTGCATGCCGGCTGCATCGAGGCTGCGGGTGATTTCACGTTTTTTGGGTGGTTTCGTCAAAACAATTCCTTGGTTTCCGATATGACCGAACCGCCGCTTGGAGCTTTCAACCCCCTGGCCCCGAATCCGAACCGCAACCCGCCGTTTCTGGACGGCCTTCAAGTTTCGGCCCGTTGCGTTTCCGGCAGGCCGATGGGAATCTTCCGGTGAATCAGGCCGCGGTCACCGAGTTGCCGGATGGCCTCAATGGAGACGTCCTTCAACACCGCCCCCTTCAGCATCATCAGCCGGCCGTCTTTGAGCTTGAGGTCTTTTTCCAGAATCATCCCGGCGTTCAGGTGGTCGTAGGGGACCAGCTGGAGCACCCGGGTGTCGGCCTCATCGATGGCCCCGCTCATTTCGAGCAACGCGGAGATGACCTCGAAATCGTATTTATGATGGGCCCATTTGAGGAGATATTTTCCCGCAATATGGCGAAGCATGTCATCGGTCTCGGCCAGCTCGATTTCCTGGGCCACGGTCTTTCCGAGGTACCTGCGGGAGAGAACGAGGATCTGGCTGCTGTCCCGGGGCCAGGTGTAGACAATCCGGCAGAAGACCGAGGTAACGGCG
>JBJKPT010000114.1:0-2297 GCA_046706045.1 Desulfobacterales bacterium | reverse complement strand
GGCCTGAGGGGGGCGCCTGTAAAAGGCATTTGCCCGTCGGCTCTCAAAAAAACGGCACTGGTTTTTAACGAATGCAGATACGTCGACCCATCGCCAACGTCCGGATTGCCGGTGTGTTACCGCGCGCAAACGACACCGAAACCTTCTGGGAAAACATCGCCGCCGGCCGTTCGGCCGTCATCGAGGTGCCCGGCCATCGCTGGGCCGCGGCCCGCTCCGACGTCGTGAGCACGGAACCCGTGCCGGACCGGGCCGTCTCGTCCAAAGCCGGGCTCATCCGGGATTTCGAGTTCGACCCCGATGGATTTAAGCTTCCGGCCGATCTCCTCCGACGCCTCGATCCCATGCACCACATGGTGCTCGCCACCGGCCGTTCGGCCATGGCCGGGTGCCGATCCGCGGCCCCGGAACGGACCGGCGTCATCCTGGCCGCCATCGCCCTTCCGACCGAGGCCGCATCGCGTCTGACCCGAAAAACCATGGGTCGGGCCTTTGCCGAAACCCTCCTGGACCGTCCATCGGAGGATCCGCCGCCGGACCGGGCCGACTGCCTGGCCGCTCGGGTCACGGGGTTTCCCGCGGCGCTCCTGGCCGAGGCCCTGGGATTTACCGGTCCCACCCTGACCCTGGACGCGGCCTGCGCATCTTCCTTTTACGCCGTAAAGCTCGCCTGCGACGAACTGCAGAGCGGCCGGCTGGACGCGGTGGTGGCCGGCGGGGTGAGCCGGCCCGATTGCCTTTTTACCCAGATCGGGTTTTCCCAGTTGCAGGCCCTGTCGCCGTCGGGTCGATGCGCGCCCTTTGACCACCGCGCCGACGGCCTGGTGGTCGGCGAAGGGGCCGGGATATTCGTCCTGAAACGATTGGCCGACGCCTTGTCCCAGGGGGATTCGATCCACGCGGTGATCCGGGGAATCGGCCTTTCCAACGACCTTCGAGGCAACCTTCTCGCCCCGGACACCGAAGGCCAGGTCCGGGCCATGGTTGCGGCCTACCGCGCTGCCGGCTGGACCCCGGACATGGTGGACCTCATCGAATGCCACGGCGCGGGAACGCCCGTGGGCGATGCCATCGAGGCCCGAAGCCTCGTCTCCTTGTGGCGGGACATCGATACGCAGGCCGGCACCTGTCCCATCGGGTCGATCAAGTCCGTGACCGGCCACCTTCTGACCGGCGCCGGGGCCGCGGGGCTTGCCAAGGTGCTCCTGGCCATGGCCCACCAGAGCCTGCCGCCGTCGTTGAATTTCGAACGTTTCAGCGACTCGAGCCCGCTCAACCGCTCGCCCTTCCGGATTCAGACCGCCGCGGCCCCCTGGATGCGCCGGAATGCGGCGACCCCGCGCCGCGCCGCGCTCAGCGCCTTCGGTTTCGGCGGGATCAACGCCCACTTGCTGGTGGAAGAATGGGACCCCGCACTCCCGGCAGCGGATGCGAACCGGGTCTGGGCGGTTCCCACCACGGCAACGGCGCGGGCGGCCGTCGTGGGCATGGCGGCTTTGATGGGCCGGGAAAGCGAACCGGCGGCATTGGCCGAAGCCCTTCGTGACGGAAAGCGCATCCTGGCCCCACGGCCGTCCCAACGCTGGCATGGGGCCGAAGACCGCGCCGGGCTGAAGGACAAGGGTGCCGCCGGGGCCTACATCGACCGATTCCCGGTATGGCCCGGCGAGTTTCGCATGCCGCCGAACGAAATTCCCGATATTCTCATCCAGCACCTTCTCATGCTCCGGGCCGCGGCCGGGGCCATGTCCGCTGGGGGCAACGGCGCGCGGGAGCAGCGACCTCGCATGGGGGTCGTGGTCGGCATCGATTTCGATCTCGAAGCCACCAACTTTCACCTGCGCTGGCGCCTCAAACAGGACATCGCCCGATGGCGGCGCCGTTTCGACCTGCCGCCGGAGGATTCCGACGCGTTCTCCCGTTGGTTCCGGTCGCTCCAGGACGCCTTGAGCCCGCCCCTTACCGCCCCCCGCACCCTCGGCGCCCTGGGCGGGATCATCGCCAGCCGCCTGGCCCGGGAATTCGGTTTTGGAGGGCCCTCCTTTGTCGTGTCCGACGACGCGGCCGGCGGCATCCAGGCATTGGCCATCGGGTGCCGGATGCTCCAGCAGGGCGAACTCGACGCTGTCCTGGTCGGCGCGGTGGACATGCCCGGAGACCTGCGACGCATGCTCGGCCTGGAGCGGCTGGGCGGCCTCGGCCGATCCCGTGACATCCACCCCTTTTCCCCGGATGCCGACGGCACGCTTCCGGCGGAAGGGGCCGTGGCCCTGGTCTTGAAATCCATGGACGCGGCC
>JBJKPT010000113.1:0-5007 GCA_046706045.1 Desulfobacterales bacterium | reverse complement strand
TGCTCAACGGTCATACCGTTTGCAGGCATCGGACATATCGTCAGGGACGCCTTTTGGGGACCTTCGCCCCATCGGTTTCAAACGACCGTGCCAGAGTATGAGGCGGGAAAAATCCGATCCGGTTTTTGTAAACCGTCATCAACGCACGTCCATTCGCCGAAGGAGCAAAAAAAATGAGCAATCGAGCCAAGGATATTTCCAAACGCATCGAATCCTTGAGAGACAAGGTGACATTATTTGTGGAAAATTTATCCGAAGATGAGTGGAAAAAGACCTGCGACTGGGAGCAATGGCCGGTGGGTGTTACGGCACGTCACATCGGTGCCAGCCATTTTGCGATCGTCGGAATGCTGGAGATGATCATCAAGGGTGAAACGCTTCCCCAGGTTACCATGGATCAGATCAACGAAAAGTCCAAAGCGGATGCCAAAAAACATTTGGATTGCACCAAGGCCGAAGCCCTGGAACGGCTCCGGGATAATGGCTCACAATTGGCGGCATTCGTTGCAGGTTTATCCGATGAAGATCTCGATCGCACGGGCAGCATGCCTGCCTTTGGCGGCAGGGTCAGCGCCGAACAGATTATCGAAAACATCATTTTCCGATCGGCAAGCCAGCACTTCGACAGCATGAAGGCCGCCATCGGCAATTAGCTTCCGGCACCGGTCGGTTGCCCATCGGCAAAAGGGGCACCCGTTCACCGTCTCCAGCGAGTTGGGTGCTCATCGTGCCTGGAAGTACTTCGAGCCCGTGGTGATGAAGCGCCGCCGGGACCTCGTCGACCGCCGTCGCCAGCCGCCCTTGGCAAAGCGGACAGACGCTCACCTGCACGGAAATGCAGGGCATGCCCCGATCCTTTCTCGTTTCCGCTCACGCGCCCAGGGCCCGCTTCATGATGAAATCGTGCTGCACTTCGTTCCCCATCCGGAATTCGCGCCGGCCGTCCCCGTGGAAACCCACCTTCCGGTAAAACGCGATGGCTTCGGCACTTTTTTCCCAAACGCTCAGCCAGATATACTCTTTTCCCAAACCGCGGGCCGCTTGGACCGCATGCTCGATCAACCGCCTCCCCAGCCCCTTGCCCTGAAAGGCTTTTTTTACGTAGATCCGTTCCACCTCGATGGAGGTGGGATCGTGGAGGTCCGTCTGCGCCGCGGTGTCGTTCAGCTTCAGATATCCGGCCGGAACCTCGTCCGCGCAGATGAAAAAGAAGCGGCTCTCGGGGTTCGCAAGCTCCGCGGCCAGTTTTTCCCTGCCGAAGGCCTCCCGAAGGTAGCGCGCCATCGTCTCTTCCGTGTTCATGGAGCGAAAGGCGTCATCGAAGGTCTCGTAGGCGATCCGTTGGAGTGCGTCCACCTCCGATATCGGCACCGGTCGAATGGCAATCTTCATTTGTTCTTCCTGATCAATACCAAGCCGGTAAATAAACCGCCCGTCCGGCAGAGTAACCGGTGCGGGCGGACGGTCCGTCCGGTTGGGCGCATCGGAAAAAATCCCGACGTCTATACCGAAAGCATGTAATCGAACACGTCGTAGACGAGATTGGTCACCTGCTTGTTGCCTTCGAAGGTGCCGGCCAGGCCGTAAATGGCCGCGGTCTCGGCCATGGTGCCGTCTTTTTCCCGGGCATAGACGACGGCTTCCTTGAGGTCTGCCACCATCCGTTCCGCCAGGCCCGGAACCTCCGTCTGGGGCATGGTCACGCAGAAGTGGAGGGCCGGGGGAAGTTGCAGGCAGTTGTAACGCCAGCCCCGGGTCTTCATGAAGTCGTTCACGTGGTAGATGTCCACTTCATCCGATCGAAAACTGATGACGAAGGTGGGCTCTCCGATCAGGGTCAGCTCGGGGATTGTGCCGATGCCGGCCTTGAGGGCGTCGGCGACCGCCATGATCCGCCGGGCGGCTTCAAGGTAGCCGTCTTCTCCGAGGTAGACCATGGACGCCCAGGCGGCGGCCGTGAGACCGCCCGACCGGCTGCCGGCCGCCGTGGGGGAAGCATACATGCCGCCCGGCCAGTCCGGGACGTTGAAATACTGGTAGCGGCGGAGCTTCGGATTGCGGTAGAGAACGACCGAGGTGCCTTTCAGCCCGTATCCGTATTTGTGGGTGTCGGCGGACATCGAGGTGACCCCCGGCAGGCGGAAATCGAAAACCGGCAGCTTGTAGCCGAGTTTTTCAATCCAGGGCAGGATGAACCCGCCCAGGCAGCCGTCCACGTGAAAACCGATGTTGCGCCGCAGGGCGATGTCGGATAGATCCTCCAGGGGGTCGATCAGGCCATACGGGTAGTTGCCGGCGCTTCCCACGATGGCCGCCGTGTTGGGCGTGATGGCCTTTTCCACCCGGCGGGGATCCACCCGAAAATCCGGCGCCGATACCGGGACGTGCACCATGCGGATGCCGAAGTATTCCCCCGCCTTGCCAAAGGCCGGATGGGCCGTGTGGGGCATGATGATTTCGGGGTGGGCGATGCCCTTTTCTTCACGGGCCCACTCCCGGTAAACTTTCATGGCCATGAGGATGCTTTCGCTTCCGCCGGATGTCATGGTCCCGCAGACCATGTTTTCCGGGTTGTGCGCGCGGGCCGTTTCGCCGTGCAGCATGGCGGCCGTCATGGCGATGACTTCGCTTTCCATCTTGGACATGCTGGGGCAAAGGTCGAACTGGATGGTGTTGACGTGGGTGAAGAGGGCCGCCACCCGGTTCAGGAATTCGCGGTGGGCGTCGCCGGCGTGGTAAAACGTTCCCGATATCCGGCCGGTTTTCCAGCGGGCATTTTCCTCTTCGGCGACGGTGGCCAGTTCGTTGAATATCTCTTCCTTGGCCCGGCCTTTGGCCGGAATGGCGGCGTGGGATTCAAAACGGCCCTTGTACGGTTTCAACGGATCGACAATCGGCTCTGACATGGAATCCTCCTTTGGGTATTCTGCGGACTATTCGTTTGCCTGGGCATTCAAAGCCGTGAAGACGGTTTTGTTTCGGGTAAAAAGCCGGCGGTACTGGGTGTAGAGCCGATCGTAAACCGCCTTGTTGGCCGGATCGGGGGCAAACACCTGCCGGATGGGAACCATGGACGGGAGTTGGTCCACGCTCAAGTGCCCCAGCGCCGTCAAGGCCATCAGGGCGGTTCCCCGTGCGGTGGACGTCACCGGCTCGGCCACCTGGTGAATGGGAACGCCCAGGATGTCGGCGTGAATCTGCGCCCAAAGATCGGAGAGGGCCCCGCCGCCGGAGAAGATAAATTTGGAAAACGGACGGCCCATCATTTTCTCCGCCGGTTCGCGGGTCCAGCGGCTGTTGAAGGCCAGGCCCTCCATCACGGCGCGGGCCAGATGGCGGCGGCGGGTGTTGATGGAAAGGTTGATGAATCCGCCGCGGACATGCGGGTTTTCGCTGGGGACGACCGAGCCGTTCAGCCAGGGAAGAAAAATGACGCCGCCGCTTCCCGGCGGCGCGCTGGCGGCCGCGGCGTTGTAGCGCGCATAGACGTCGTCCGGTCTTGCGGGGATTTCAAAATCATCGGTATCGTAGATGAGGTTCTTCAGAAAGAACTCCACGCATTTTCCGCCGAGCCCCTGCTCTCCCAGGAGAATGAAGCGGTCCGGAAAGGCGCAGGGCAAACCGGTCATCATGTGGGTCAAGTCGGTTTTTTTAAAGGGCATGTGGCAGCTCATGTACAAGGTGGTCCCGATGTAGATGATGGCCTCGAAATCCCGCACCGCGCCGGAGCCGATGATGGAGGCGTTGGTGTCGCCTACCCCGGCCACGACGAGGGTCGCCGGGGACAGCCCCAATTCTCCGGCGACCGCCGGATCGATCGGCCCCACAACGCCGTTGTTGGCGATCAGGTCCGGAAACTTTTCGCGATCCAGCCCGGCCAGGCGGAACAGATCATCCCGGTAACGCCCCCTGCCAAGGCGGTTATCGGTGAGGACGAACGGCACCATGGTCTTCTGGGTGGCGACGATCCTGGCCGAAAAGCGCGCCGTCAGATAATCCATGGGCTCCAGGAATTTGAAGGTCCTGCGGTAGATCTCCGGCCTTTCGTTCTTGATGAAAAGCACATGCCCCATGGAATCCACGCCGGAGTGCGTGGGGGCCAACCCGGTAAGCCGGATCCACTTCATCAATTTCAACACCTGGTAGCCCTGGATGCTGGGGAACCCGCCGATAAGCTGCCGGTTGTACTTGCCTCCGCGGGTGTCCAGCCAGTGCACCGCCCCCATCAGCGGCTCCGCGTTCTCGTCGACGGGAACGACGACGGACCACTGGGAATCGCAGGCCACCGCCACGATTTTTTCCGGCGGCACACCGGCCCGGGCAATGACCGTCGAAGCCGCCTTTTTGGCGTTCCGCCACCACGCTGCCGGGTCCTGCTCGGCGCCGCCCCCCGGGAAAAAAGCGGTGTCGGAGCGTTCCGCCGCGCTGGCCAGGATGCTGCCGTCGTCGCCCACCAGGGCGGCTTTCAGGTCGCTGCTGCCCAGGTCGATGGAAAGTACGTATCGCGTCGCGGTTGTTGTGCTCATGGCTTCCTCTATCGATTGGGGTGGTGTCCCATCGGACGGTTCAGGAAATTCGCCGGTCGCGTTCGAGTATCCAGCATCGCGGGTTGTTGGTATAGCCGATACGTTCGTAATACGGGTTGGCTGCGGGGGCCGCGATCAAGATCAGCGCGCATTTCGGCCCCAATTGCTCCTGGGTGAGGGATTGCAGGTTTTTCCCGACACCCCTGCCTTGATACCCCTCGTCAACGGCAAGATCGGAAAGATAGCAGGCATAATGAAAGTCGGTGACGGAACGTGCAATGCCGACAAGCTTTTCGCCGTCCCAGGCGGTAATCATCAGGTTGCTGTTGCCGACCATGCCCTCGATGCAGGTCCGGTCTTCAACGGGACGCCGTTTGGCAAGGCTGGATTTGATCAACAATTCGATGAATTGTTCTGCGGAGATCGGCATATTGATTTTATATTGGATGCTCATGGCAAATTCCATACTTTTTTGGTCAAA
>JBJKPT010000112.1:0-10227 GCA_046706045.1 Desulfobacterales bacterium | reverse complement strand
GGATTCGGTCTGGATGAAGGTCTTCAACAGCAACAGGAGGTTTCGCGGCATGTGGATGTGGTACTTGTAGATCAGGAGCATGATCTGTTCGTAGACATCCATTACCGATACGGTCTGAAGGTTGGGGCCGTAGAAGGGTTCGCTCATGTCCTTGAGATCGCTGCGGAAGGCCTTGATGTCGATCCGCGTTTCGTCCACGATGCCGGCCTCGGTGAGGGCGGAGATCACCATGCCGTAGTCGTGCTCGGCATAGCCGAGAAACAAAAAGGCGATCTGGTGCATCATTTCTTCGTCCAGGTAGCCGATGATCCCGAAATCAACAAGCCCCACCCGGCCGTCGGGGAGAACGATGACGTTTGCCGGGTGCGGGTCGGCATGAAAATAGCCGAATTCCATGAGCTGGCGGGAAAAGGAGCGAAGCCCGATGAGCGCGATCTCCTTGGGGTCGATCCCCAGTTCGCGGATGGCCGATACGCGATCCATCTTGATGCCGTCGATGTATTCCATGACGAGCACCGACTTGGTCGTGTGTTCCCAATAGACACGGGGGATCTTGATTTCGTCGATCCGCTTGAAATTGGCCGCGAACTTCTCGATGTTGCCCGCCTCGATGAGCATGTCGAGTTCCCGGAAAACTGTTCGCTCGAATTCCCGGACGATGTTGACGGCGCCCATGATGCGGCCCAGTTCAAAGGTACGCTCAAAACGTTGGGCAAAGGCGAGCATCAGGCCGATGTCGTCCCTGAGAGTGCTGCGGATGCCGGGCCGTACCACCTTCACGGCCACGACTTCGCCGGTCATTCGTTCGGCCCGGTGCACCTGTGCGATCGAGGCCGCGGCCACCGGCGTGTCGGAAAACGTCCAGAACACCTTCTCGACGGGCTCTCCGAGTTCGGCGGCCAGGATCCGGCGGATCTCGGTGGTGGGCACAGGGGGGACGCTGTCTTGTAGCTTTCGGAGTTCTTCGATATAGTTCAGCGGAAACACGTCGGCGCGGGTACTCATCAACTGCCCCAGCTTGATGAAGCTCGGACCCAGTTCCTCCAGCGCCCGGTGCAGGCGGACCGGCGATAAGAGGCCGCTTCGAAGTCCCGCTGTCGCGGCATCATCCCCGGTTGTCCGGCCCCCGCGGCCGGCCATCCGGTCCAGCACATCGCCGAAACCGTGTTTGAGAAGAACCCGGGAGATTTTTCCGAACCGGCGGAGGCTGCGGACCCGGGTCATGCCGTGAAGGGGCGTCATGGGATGTCCTTTTTCGGGGGCGGCGGATCGGTGCGTGAACGAACGTCCGGGATGCCGGTCCGCGGACGCCTGTTCCCGTTCATAACCGAAGCGGTATAAAAGAGCAACATGAACAGACGGTTATCCGTGGCGTTGCCTGCGGCGGAAGACCGTTACAAGGAGGTGGTGATGGGTGTGATGCGTCGGCTTGTGCTTTCGGCAATCCTCATGCTCATGGGCCTGGCCGTGGGCTGTGCCCGTGTGACGACAACCCCGGACACGGTCCCGGGACAGCGGCTCCACGACGCCCTGCGCCAGGAACTGACCGATCATCCCGAACTCGTGCTGGACGTTCTTCGGGCGCATCCGGAGACGGTCCTCGATGTGGTCAACCAGGGGGTAGTGGCCGAGCAGCAGCGGCAAGTCACCGAACGATGGAAGCAGGAACTGGCCCATCCGTTCCATCCGGTCATCGACCCGGACCGGCCGATCCGCGGCAATCCCAAGGCTCCGATCACCATCGTGGAATATTCCAGCTTCCAGTGCGGTTACTGTGCCGAGGCCGAGGACACCATCGACGCGTTGTTCAAGCGGTACCCGAAGACGATCCGCCTGATTCTCAAACACGAGCCCAATAACCCCGTGGCAAGGAAGGAGGCCCTGTTGTTCGAGGCCATCGGTCGTCAGAATCCGTCACGGGCATGGCTGTTCGCCCGGCTGGCATTTGCCTATCGCCAGGAGATTGCCGAGAACCCCGACCGCCGGCTGGAGCTGATCCTCAGCGATCTCGGCTTGGATCCCCAGCGGCTCTTCAGCGCTCTGAAAGACCCGAAACTCGCCGCGCGCATCCTGGCGGACATGGCCGAGGCTCGACGCTTCGGCCTTGAAGGCACCCCGATGTTCCTCGTAAACGGCGTGTCCATCCGCGGCGCCGAATCGATCGAAACGTTCATCAAGGTCATCGACCTGGTGCGAAAGCGGACCCCGGAAAACCGTTGATCCCGGAAGGAGGTCTTCCGCAGCGCGGGTTTTCGGCTTCGGGCCGGGTCAAGGGGCGTTCCGCCGGTGGCCGGCCGATCACTTGCGGATCAGGCATTGCCGGACGCTGTGGTAATTGCCCGGGGCCGCGGCCAGCAGGTGGTCTTCGATGCGGGCCCCGTTGAGGTAGTCGTTGAGGAAAAACTCACCCCCGTCCATCCGGTTGAGCCGCCCGCCCGCGGCCTCGATGATCACCCGGGCCGCGGCCAGATCCCGGTAGGATTCGTTGGCGATGACGGCGGCGTCGGCCCGGCCCACGGCGACGTAGCAGATGTGGGCGCAGGTGCTGCCGAGGTTGCGGATTTTTCCGGGGAAGTCCGGGGCGTAGTGCTGGTGGAACCGGGAGAAGGTGAAAATGACGCTTTCGTCATTGACCTCTCCGCGATCCGGGATGGCGATGCGCCGATCGTTGTGACGGGCTTCTTCGCCGGCCCGGGCGAAGAAGAGATCGTTGGTGGCCGGCATAAACACGACTCCCAGTATCGGCCAGAAATTATCCAATAACGCCAAGGACATGGCCCAGATCGGCACCCCGGTTTGGAAATTGTCGACGCCGTCGATGGGGTCGAATATCCACAGGTGGCGGCGATCGTCGTGGGTATAGCCTTCCTCGGAAAAGCTCGAGCCAAAGATCCGGTGAGTCGGAAATTGGGCTTTCAACATCGTCTCGAAACGTTCCCGCAGGTGCAGGTCGGCCGCGGTGACCAGTTGTTCGTCGAACTTCATCACCGGGTCGCCCTTGCCGTAATACGCCATCGCCGCGGCGCCCAGCTGCCGGATGGTGCCCAGGGCAAAACCCACGAGTTCATCGATGCCGTGACTGTTCTCAGACACCATTGACCCCCCTTTGGCTGACGGTTGTTTACTTCGGGCACTATTTGGAGGAAGGGCTTGCCTCGGACACCGCCGCGTTGTCATCGGAGACGTCGTCATCCAGGAGCGTATCGAGTTCATCCTCAGCATCGGTGGATTCGTCGGCAAGCGTAAGGGACGAATCGCGGTCCGCGGCAGAAAGCGCCCGATCGAGGTTGTCGTCGATGAAGACCTCCATCTGACCGCGTTCCGGGTTTTTGATCAGTTCCATCACGGCCCGGGCGATTCGTCGGCCGTAATCCTCGGGAGGATAGAAATTGCGGGTGCGAAGCGCGTCGACGAGGGGGTCGATGCCGATTTCGGCGGCATCGGTGATCTCCGGCAAACCGAAGGTCTCCTGGCAAAGAAGCGAATAAAGGTCCGTTTCCGCTTCGGCGTGCTCGCTGATCAACAGTTCCGCGCCGGTGGCGTCGATGGTAATGAGGTATTTTTGCCGCATGGTCGATGTCCTTTCCACGACGCGTGTTGGGGTTATGGATGAATTAATTTATAAATATAAGAAATGGTTGGAAATTGTCAAGAAGGAGAGCAGATGGATGGGAGCGGAGGAGGGGAGACCTCAGGCCTGGATATCGATGTTTTCTCCGAGACCGTTATTTTCGATCAGCGCGGCGATGGCCTGCTGGCCCTGAATCGCGGTTTTCATGACGGCGGATTGGACCCGGATCGACGAATCCAACTGTTGGTTGATCAGTTCCAACATTATGGCGGGGGTGCCGACGGGATCGATTGCGTTCATGGCGGGTTCCGTTTCCGTGAATGGGCCGACGGAAACCTCCGGTTGAGGAACCCTCCGGCCGCTCAGGGGTCATGGGCGTAATGACAGCGGTATTCGATGGCCGATCCATCGATTTGGGTATCGGCCGTTGTGTTTGGCAACTTTAGAAATTATTCCTTCAGCAGCCGTTTGAAAATTGCCGAAGGCGGCATCACCTTGAGGGAAATGGATGATCACGATATAAGGGCCTGAACGAAACGCTACGATCCGACGGGCGCTTCGCCATGCAGACACCCCCAACGAGGAACCCATCATGAAGAAGTGCTGGTACGCCGCATGCCTGGCGGGCGTGGTCCTTGCGCTTTCCGTGAATGCGCTTGCCCGGGCCGCGGAAAAAACGCCGCCGGCCTCCCCCCCTGCCGCCGACCCTCGGTTGATCGAAGCGGTCATGTGCGAAGGCCTCGATGGGGCCACCCCGGAAAATCCAGGGGTGGTGTTCAGCGTATCCCGTGGGCAGGTGGCCTGCTTTTCCCGTTTCGACCATGTGACATCGCGCACGGTCATCTACCACCGCTATTATTTTCGCGACCGGCTGACCGCCGCCGTGAAGCTTTATTTGCGTTCCCCGGCCTGGTCGACCTATTCCACCATTCAGCTCCGGGAGGCCGACATCGGCCCGTGGCGGGTGGATATCACCGATGAGGACGGCAACGTGTTTCGCACGTTGCGATTCAGCGTCTCGGAATAATTTCAATGGCACTCTTGGGTTCCATCATCACTTCCCTCCGGTGGCAGGACGTGGTGGATATCGCCTTGAACAGCTATATCCTGTTCCGGCTGTACGTGCTGTTCCGGGGGACATTCGTGCTGCGCGTGGTGGCGGTGTTTTTCCTGCTTTGGGGTTTTTTGCGCGTGGCGATCGAACTCGGGATGATCGTTACCACCTGGGTGCTCCAGGGCATCCTGGCCGTGGCCGCATTGATCATCATCATCGTGTTCCGCAATGAGATCAGAGGGGTATTCCAGACGCGGACCATGCGAAACCTGTTCTGGGGGATGCCCCGGCGCACCAATGCCGCCGTTCCCGAAGCGGTTGCCACGGCGATGTTTCAACTGGCCCGGCGACGGATCGGCGCCCTGGTGGCGATCCCGGCCCGGGAGTCCATCGACGACCAGCTGCAGGGCGGGGTTCCCGTCGATGCCATCCTGACACCGGAGTTGCTCTCGAGCCTGTTCTGGACCGGAAGCCCGGTTCACGATGGGGCCGTGTTCATCCGGGACGGCCGGATCCGAAGGGCCGGGACGGTTCTTCCCCTGACCCATCGAAACGATGTGCCGTCGCGATACGGCACCCGGCATCGGGCGGCCATCGGATTGACCGAGGCAACCGACGCCCTCGTGGTGGTCGTATCCGAAGAAAGCGGGGAGGTGGCCTATGCCACCGGCGGCCGCCTCGTGCGGGTCGATCGGCCCGAAGCACTGGTCGCCAAGATCCGCGAGCACCAAGGCATGCACGAGAGCCGCCCGAAGCGCGAGCGCGTTCGTCGGGCCGCCGAGACCTCCTTGGCGCTGCTTGTTTCCGTCAGTCTCGTGACCGGCTTGTGGCTGTCGTTTTCCCGGGGCCGGGAGAGCCTGCGGACCGTGGATGTATCGGTGGAATACGTGAACCGCCCGACCGGCATGGAGATCCTGGATGCCTCCGCCAACACGGTCAGCCTTCGGTTGAGCGGTTTCGGGCCGATCATCACTGCCTTAAGCCCGGATCAGATTCCGGTTCGCCTGGATTTGTCCAAGGGGGTGGTCGGGACGAACAGTTTTACCGTCACCGCGGATAATATCAGCCTGCCGCCCGGCGTGGAACTCAAACACATCGATCCATCGGTCATCAATGTCCGGATGGACATCATTACCGAAAAAACACTGCCCGTGCAGGTCGACTGGACGGGGCGATTGAATCCCCGCTTGATTCTATCCTCGGTGACGGTTTCCCCGCCCCAGGTTCAGGTGATCGGTGGCAAGGAGATTCTCGATCGGATCGAAACCGTCTATACGGAAAAAGTGCCTCTCGACGGGGTGACCCAATCCGGCAGCCAAACCGTACGATTGGCCCTCACTCCGGCCTCGCTGAAGGTTGCCCCGGGGGGAGAGGATCGCGTGACGATTCAGTACACGGTCCGGAAACGTCTCCCGGCGGGCGAATCCCCGCTCGGCGGGACGGCCGCATCAACGGCCAACGGGGCCGCGGGCGGCCTGAACTAGTGTCCATCCCAGAATGGCCCGTTTCCGCGATGTCTGCGTTGGCCGATCGATTTGAATCCTCGAAATAGCCCGCTATGGCTCCGGTTCAAATCGTCCGTCCGCCTTGGACTCACGCAAAATTGCCTATCCTGGGATGGACACGAACTATCGCACCCCGGCCGGCGGGTTCCGGTCTTGGAAAAAGATCGGGGTTGACGGAAACGGAAAAGTTTTGTAAATGGGTGATCCATTTGATGGTTTATCATTCCATGGCTCTCCCTCCACGCGAAAGGCCAGCGCAATCCTAGGGATTGATCCCATGTTCCAGAAAATCAGTCGTCAGCGCATTTTCGAAGACCTGGTCGAACAGATCGAGCACGCCATCCTGGACGGCCGGTTGCGGGCCGGGGACAAGCTCCCCTCCCAGCGGGAACTCGTCGATACGTTCCAGACCAGCCGCGGGACCCTTCGCGAGGCCCTGCGGGTGCTCGAACAAAAGGGTCTCATCGACATCCGCCTCGGGGTGAGCGGTGGTGCCGTGGTCAAGCGGATCAACACCGAACCGGTCACCGAAAGCCTGGCCCTTTTGATGAAGCACCGCCGGGTTTCCCTTGCCGAACTGGCCGAATTCCGGCAGGGCATGGAAGGCCAGGTGGCGGCCCTGGCGGCCGAACGGGCAACGGCCGCCGACATCGAAAAGATGAAATCCCTTTTGGCCGATGCCAGCGCCTGTGTGGATGCCGGCGCCGATGCCTGGCCCCGGTTTTGCCGGGTGGACCGGGATCTTCACCTGGCCATTGCCGACGCCTGCGGTAACAGCGTCTACCGGCTCATTTTACGGATGGTCCAGGACAACATCCAGCCCTATTACGAAGAACACCCCCTCAGGGACCTTCGGTTCATGAGGGAAAATTTTCAAGATCTGACCGAAATCGTCGGCGCCATCGAGCAGCGGCAAAACACCGTGGTGCAATCGCTGATGAAGAGCCATGTCCGGCGATTCAACCGGTACATGAGCCTTCGGAAGGTCGCGGCCGCCCCTTCCGGCGACCCGGCGGGCGAAATCCACGGCGGCGACGCCGGCCCCATCGATTCTTCAACACCCCCGAACAAAGGAGAGGACCAGTGAAGCGGGATTTTTTGCACGTGACCGACTTGAGCACCGAAGAGATCCGGGTCGTGTTCGATCTCGCGGCGGACGTGAAAAAACGGTTCCAGCGGCGGGAGGTCTACCGGCCGTTTCAGGGCCACAGCCTGGCCATGATTTTTGCCAAACCGTCCGCGCGAACCCGGATTTCTTTTGAAACCGGTTTCTTCCGTCTCGGCGGACACGCCGTTTACCTGAATCCCAACGATATCGCCATCGGCAAACGCGAGGCGGTCAAGGATATCGCACGGGTGATCAGTCGTTACAACGACATGATCATGGCGCGGCTCTTCGACCATGCCCACATGCTTGAACTGGCAAAATACGCCACCGTGCCGGTGGTCAACGGGCTGACCGATTTCAACCATCCCTGCCAGATCATGGCCGACATGTTCACCATCCGCGAGCACCGGGGAAGCCTCGCCGAGCTCAAGATCGCCTACGTCGGCGACGGCAACAACGTCGTGCACTCCTGGCTCAACCTGGCCCGGCGGCTGCCCTTTCACTTCGTCTGCGCCTGCCCGGAAGGATACCCCCCGAATCCCGACGTCGTTGCCGCCGCGAAGGCCGATGGACTTTCCACCATCGAAATCCGTCACGACCCCATGGCGGCCGTCCGCGGAGCGGATGTGGTCTATACCGATGTATGGGCCTCCATGGGACAGAAGGAGCAGGCCGAACAGCGCAAGAAGGATTTCGCGGGCTTTCAGGTCAACGAGGATCTTTTGGCCGCCACGGGGAAGAATTCCCTGTTCATGCACTGCCTGCCGGCCGAGCGGGGCAATGAGGTCACCGACGGCGTCATGGAGTCGGACGGATCCATCGTCTTTGCCCAAGCCGAAAACCGCATGCACGTCCAGAACGCCATCATGCTCTGGTTGGCCGGAAGGGCCTGAACCCAATCTATCCAACCCCTCAATCGATAAAGGTGTCACATGACCGAAAACGTCATCATCATGGGAGCCGCCGGTCGTGACTTCCACAACTTCAACGTGTACTTTCGTGACAATGCACGCTACCGTGTCGTTGCCTTCACCGCCACCCAGATCCCCGACATCGCCGGTCGCAAGTATCCGCCCCAGCTCTGCGGGGACCTCTATCCCGACGGCATTCCGATTTATGCCGATACCCGGCTCGCCGAGCTGATCCGCGAACACAAGATCGACCTGGTGGCGTTCTCCTACAGCGATGTGCCCCATACGGAAGTGATGCACAAGGCGTCCATCGTCACGGCCGCCGGTGCGGATTTCGTGCTGATCGGCGCCACCTACACCATGATTGCCTCCGAAAAACCGGTGGTTTCGGTGACGGCGATCCGGACGGGCTGCGGCAAATCCCAGACCAGCCGGGAAGCCTGCCGGATCCTGCAACGACACGGCAAACGCCCCGTGCTGGTCCGGCACCCCATGCCCTACGGTGATCTGACCCAGCAGATCGTCCAGCGGTTTTCCTCCTACGCGGACTTTGAAGCGTACAACTGCACCATCGAGGAACGGGAGGAATACGAACCGGTGGTCGCCATGGGCGCGGTGATCTATGCCGGCGTGGATTACGAAAAGATCCTCCGCCAGGCCGAAAGAGAAGCGGATGTCATCATCTGGGACGGCGGCAACAACGACACGCCGTTTTACCGGCCGGATCTGAACATCGTGGTTTTTGACCCGCACCGGGCCGGCCACGAGACCCTCTACCATCCCGGAGAAACCAACATGCGCATGGCCGATGTGGCCATCATCAACAAGGTCGACAGCGCGGATCCGAAAAACGTCGAGAAGGTACGCCGGACCATCACGGCCCACAATCCCGACGCCGAGATTGTGCTGGCCGACTCCATGATCCTCGTCGATCGCCCGGAAGCGGTGAAGGGCAAACGGGTGCTGGTGGTCGAGGACGGACCGACCCTGACCCACGGCGAAATGACCTATGGGGCCGGCACCATCGCGGCTCAGCGTTTCGGCGCGGCCGCAATGGTCGATCCACGGCCGTACCTTGCCGGCCGGATTCGCCGTACTTTCGAGACCTATCCCCACATCGGCGTGCTGCTGCCGGCCATGGGTTACGGCAAGGAACAGATTCACGATCTGGAAAAGACCATCAACGACACCGACTGCGACCTGGTGATGTTCGCCACGCCCATCGATCTGGCTGCGCTGATCACGATCAACAAGCCCACGGTGCGGGTGCGCTACGAATACCAGGACAACAGCACGCCGACCCTGGAAGAAATCATGGTCCGGCGGCTCAACCTTTAATTCGGTGAGGAGACCGTCGTGACCATCGCCAACGCATCACCGGCGGCCGGCGCCAAGCCGATCCTTTTGGTCGCCCTGGGCGGCAACGCCCTGATCCGCAAGGGGGAGGAAGGAACGGCCGCCCAGCAGTTTGAAAACCTTCGGGTACCGATTCGGCAGATCGCCCGGCTGTCCGAACGCTTTCGCATCATCATCACCCATGGCAACGGGCCCCAGGTCGGCAACCTCATGCTCCAGCAGGAATGCTGCCGCCAGGTACCCCATCTGCCCTTGGAGATCCTCGTGGCCCAGACCCAGGGACAGATCGGCTACATGATCGAGTCGACCCTGGACGGGGCCTTGATGGACATGGGGATCAACACCAAACCCCTGGTGAGCCTCATCAGCTACGTGGTGGTGGACAAAAACGACCCGGCGTTTGCCGATCCGAGCAAGCCGGTCGGGCCGGTGTTTTCCGAAGCGGAAATCGATCGACTGCCGTACCCCACCCGGAAAACGGCCAAGGGATACCGCCGGGTCGTGTTATCGGCCATGCCGGTGACCATCGTTGAAAAACGCGAGATCCGCCGTCTGATCGCCATGGATTTCATCGTCATCTGTTGCGGCGGGGGCGGCATCCCGGTCATCGGTGAGGGCCGCGCATTTTCCGGCGTGGACGCCGTGATCGACAAAGACCTTGCCAGTGCACGGCTGGCCGAAGAAGTGGGCGTGGACATTTTCGTCATCGCGACGGACACCCC
>JBJKPT010000111.1:0-4695 GCA_046706045.1 Desulfobacterales bacterium | reverse complement strand
CGCGTTCGGACTGATCGGCCTTTACGGATATGTCGGCGGGGAAAGCGGCGCCCTCACGCTGACGGCAGTGGGCATTGCCTTTGCCTGCGCCGGCTTTCTGTTGTGGAACGTTCCGGACGCCAAGGTGTTCATGGGCGATGTCGGGAGCATCTTGCTCGGGTTTATCTTCGCCTTGACCGTCGTCGCATTCTCCCGGTCGCTTTCGGAGTTTCTCGTTTTAATTTGTTTTATCTTCCCGTTTTATCTCGATGAAATTACCACGATGATCGAACGGCTCCGGGACGGCGAAAGACTCACGAAAGCCCACCGGAGGCATCTGTACCAGGTGCTGGCAAACGAGCACGGCATCAAGCACTGGAAGATCGCCCTCGGCTACGGGGCGGCGCAGCTCGCCATCGGTCTGGGCGTGTGGGGCGCTTCCGAATTCGGATCCCTGCCGGTCTATGGCCTGATTGCCTTTTTCGTGGCCGGGTTTATTATCCTCAATTCGAAAATCAAACACGGGGTGCAGCCTTGCCCAAACGGTTTCCCTTGAAATCGATTCGATTGCAAAAAAATCTTCTGGTGATCTGGGCCGTGGACATCACCTTGCTGGTGCTGTCGCTGCTCATGGCCCAGATGATCCGGCTGAACCGGCTGTTTCCCGCGTATTGGCCGATGTTCTGGGAGGCCCTTCCCGTGGTGCTGGCGGTCAAGCTGGTCGTCTTCTATTACTTCGATCTCTATCACGGCATGTGGCGCTACACCAGCATCACGGATCTGATCAACGTGATCAAGGCCGCCACGGTCAGCACGTTGGGCATCGTCTTCATTCTTCTCTTAAGCAACCGGTTCATGGGTTTTTCCCGGTCGATTTTTGTGATCGACTGGCTCTTGACGATCCTGCTGATCGCAGGGTCCCGTGTCGCGATCCGGTTTTATTTCGAAAATGCGGCCTCCCGGAATTCGCCGGGCACGCTGGTGGAGGGAATCTTCGGGCACCTCCGGCGGGCACCGGCCGAACAGGGGAAACTGCTGATCATCGGGGCCGGCGACGCCGCGGAAAAGATCTACCGGGAGATCCGGGGCAACGGCCGTCTGCAATACCGGGTCATCGGTTTTCTGGACGACAACCCGGCCAAGCGGGGGAAAAAAATCCACGGCGTCCCGGTCCTGGGCGCAATCCATGAAATTCGGTGGATCGCCGAAAAAGCCGGCGCCGATGAAGCCCTGATCGCGATTCCTTCCGCCACGGGCGAGGAGATGCGCCGGATTGTGGGGCATTGCAAGGAAAGCGGCATCCCCTTCAAAACGGTGCCGAGCATGGGGGAGTTGATCGACGGGCGGTTGACCATCAGCGCCATCCGAAACGTCGCCTACCGCGATCTCCTGGGCCGGAAGGTGATCCGGCTGGACACGGAAACGATCGGGGCGTATCTGCTGAACCAGTGCGTGCTCGTGACCGGCGCCGGGGGATCCATCGGCGCGGAACTGTGCCGCCAGATCTGCCGGTTCCGGCCCAAAACCCTTGTCCTGTTCGACCGCACGGAGAATTCCCTCTATTCGATCGACATGGAGCTGCGGGAAAATTTCCGCTTCATCGAAGTGATCCCATTGCTTGCCGATATCCAGGACATCCGGCAGATCCGCATGGCCTTTGAAAAACACCGGCCCCAGACCGTGTTTCACGCGGCCGCCTACAAGCACGTGCCGATGCTGGAACAACAACCGTGGCAACCGGTCCGGAACAATGTCCTCGGAACGAAAAACCTGATCGACGTCGCCCGGCAATTTGACACCGAACGCTTTGTTTTTGTCTCCACGGACAAGGCGGTCCGGCCCGCCAATGTCATGGGTGCTTCAAAACGGGTGGCCGAGATGCTGGTCCTGAACCAGTACGGCTGCGGCCATGGATTGAAAACCCAGTTCGTGAGCGTCCGGTTCGGGAATGTCGTCGGCAGCGACGGGAGCGTTGTCCCGCTTTTCAAGCGTCAGATCGAAAACGGCGGGCCCGTGACCGTGACGCACCCGGACGTCACCCGCTATTTCATGACGATTCCCGAAGCCTGCCAGCTGATCCTCCAGGCCGGCGGGATGGGGCAGGGGGGCGAGATTTTCGTTCTCGACATGGGGCAGCCGGTTCGGATCGTGGATATGGCGCAGGATCTGATCCGCCTTTCCGGTTTCGAGCCGGAAAAGGATATTCGGATCAAGTACATCGGCTTGCGCCCGGGGGAGAAGTTGTACGAGGAGTTGATCACGGAGGAAGAAGGGATCCTGCCGACCGCCCACGAAAAGATCATGGTGCTGAAGGGCCGGACCTGTGCCCTCGATCCGTTGCTGGAGAAAATCAACGAACTGGTCCGGGCCGCGGATTGCCAGGATGCCGACCGGATCCGGCAGTTGTTTTCAGAGGTCATCCCCGATTACCGGCCGGCAACGGGCCGATAGGCGGTTGCCGTCTATGCCGGATGATACCAAACCCCTCCGGGTCGCCGTGGTCGTTCCCAAGTACGGGTTGATCGGGGGAGGGGAAAAATTCGTCTTTGAGGTCACCGAGCGGCTCGCGGGGATGGACGACCTCGAAATCCACGTCCTGGCCAACCGGTGGCGCGCGGCAAGCGACCGGGTCCGGTTTCACCGGATCCCGATCCTGCGGTTTCCGCGGTTTGCGACGGCCTTGAGCTTTGCCGCAAACGTTCGCCGCTGACTCGCACGCCTCGCCCCGGATTTGGTTCACACCCACGACCGCATCTGGCGGGCGGATATCGCGACCCTTCACGGCATCCCGCATGCCACGTGGATCCGGGAGGTGCGAAAGAAGCGGGCAAGCCTCTTCGACCGGGCCTACGGCCGCATCGAGGACCGGCTCGCCCGGCAGGGCGGATGCCGGTATTTTTTGCCGGTCTCCTCGATCACCCGGGACGCGTTTCTGAAGGCGTTTCCCGTGGACCCGGACCGGGTGCGGATCGTTTCCCCCGGGGTGGACGCTGCCGCCTTTCAGGGGCTCGACCGGGACGCATGCCGGGGCGCGCTGCGCCGCCGCTTCGGCCTGCCGCCCGAATCGGTCGTGGTGCTCTTTGTCAGCATGAATTTCGAGATCAAGGGGCTGGACCACGTGATGGCGGGGTTTGCCCGGGCCCGGGAGCAGGACGGGGCCGGACGGCTCGAGCTTCTCGTCGTCGGCAAAGGCGACGAGAAAGCCTACCGCCGGATGGCCGAGACTTTGAAGATCGATGGCCATGTCCATTTTGCCGGGGTGATCGAAAAGGGTATCGAAAGCATCTATCTCGGCGCCGACGCCTTCATCCTCCTGTCGCGGTTCGACACCTTTGCCCTGGTGGTGCTGGAGGCGATGGCGGCCGCGGTGCCGGTGATCGTCAGCCGCCAGGTGGGGGCAAAAGACATCGTGGCGGACGGCGCAAACGGGTTCGTGGTCGACCGCGGGGATGCCGAGACCGTCGGCGACCGGCTGCGGCGGCTCTGCGACCCCGAGCGCCGGTCCCGGATGGCCGCCCGGGCCCGCGATACCGCGGCCCGCTACTCCTGGGATGCGACCGCCGAGACCCTTCACCGGATCTATCGGCGCTGCCACGAAGAAAAGCAACGGGCACCGGGAAACATGTGATCGCCAGGGGAAAGGCCCACCACCCCGGCACTGCCTCCGGATTCACCCGGGGGTTCGGAAGCGGCCGGGAGGATCAACGGCAAGGAAAGGGCTTATCCGCCGCCAATCGACGCGCCATGAATTGAAAGACTTGAAACCTGCGACATGGAATGCCAGAATAATCCTTCCCGATCCCGAAATAACCAGTGTCCATCACCCCATCGAGAGGTGACGCAAATGGAATTCAATCCGTTGATCAGCCGGATCCCCCTTTACCAGCGGCTTTCCGAAGGCGATTTGAGGGATTTGCAGGGGCGGTTGGAAAAAATCGAGATTCCCAAGGGCGAGGTCCTGTTTCAGAAAGGAGACGCGGGCTCGAAACTTTTCATCGTCGAGCAGGGCGCGGTGAAGATCGTTCTGCCGTCGAGCCAGGGGGCGGAAGTGATCGTCGCCATTTTCAAAGAAGGCGATTTTTTCGGTGAGATGTCGGTGCTCGACCACATGCCCCGTTCGGCCGATGCCGTGGCGATCGCCCGATCGACCCTTTGGTCCCTGGACGACAAGAATTTCATCGACTTTCTGATCGGAAGCCGTGGCGCGGTGTCCATCATCCTCGCGACCCTTTCCCAGCGCCTGCGGCAGACCGATTCGCTTTTGGAGGACAACTGTTTCTTGAACCTCTCGGCCCGGGTGGCAAAAAACCTCAGGACGCTGGCGCAGCGCTTCGGTGTTCCCTCGGAAGGCGGCATCCGGATCCAGTTGCAGCTCACCCAGTCCGAGCTGGCCCACATGGTCGGCGCCAGCCGAGAGAGCATCAACAAGGAACTGCGGCAGCTTCGCGACGAAGGGGTGATCCGCCTCGACGATCAGACCATCACCATCGCGGCCCCGTTGAGGCTCCAGCTGCGGATTCCGAGCTTTCCGTGATGACCGGGCCGCGGATCGAAACCCCCCGGTCAAATCCATCAACCCGTCATTTTTGTGTTCGTTGCGGCCGGCGACGTGTGATATGTGCCCCGGGTGAAATCCGCAACTGGGAAAGGAACCGCCGTGGCCATCAGCAAGGATCTGCTCGAGATTCTGGCATGCCCGAAATGCAAGGGCGACAT
>JBJKPT010000110.1:0-5493 GCA_046706045.1 Desulfobacterales bacterium | reverse complement strand
GGGGCCGCAGGATCTCACCGAGAAGGCTCAGGCTGACCGCGCCCACCACGGATCCGTAAACGGAATTCAAACCCCCGAAATAGACCATGGCCAGAACCTCGGCAAGCTTTTGCAGCGCAAAGGAGGCCGGGTTGACGTAGCGCAGCACATGGGCGAAGAGCCCGCCGGCCACACCGGCCCAGAACGCGGCGAACAGAAACGCGATCATCTTGGTTTTTCGGGTATCCACCGTCATCGCCTCGGCGGCGGTTTCATCGTCGCGGATGGCGTTCAGGGCCTTGCCCATGGTGGAACGGACGAAGTTGTTGACCGTCCAGATGCAAAGTGCGGTCCAGATGAAGATGGTCATCAGGCCGGCGTAGTCCGGCTGACTGCTCAGTCCGCGGGGACCGCCGACGAATTCCAGGTTTTCGATGAGGCTTTTGACGATGAACATGAACGCCAGAGAAATGATGGCAAGGTAATCCCCCCGCGTCTTGAACGAGGGGATGGCGACCGCCAGGGCGCTGACCGCCGCAACGAGCCCGCCGAGGATCAGCGCCACCGGGAAAAGCCATGGGCCCAGGCCGGGGGCAAGGAGCGCTTTGCCGAAGAGCCGGTCGTTGACGAAAAGCCCCACGGTAAAGACGGACGCCGCATAGGCCCCCAAGGCCATGAACCCGGGATGGGAGCATGAAAATTCACCGAGGTAGCCGTTGACCACATTGAGACTCAGGGTCACGATCACGGCGATCAAGGTGAGCTTCAGGGTCAGGAGCCGGTAGGCGTTGATATCGGCCCATACCGCCATGGCCATATAGAGCAGCACCAGGTGCACCCCCACCGATACCCAGAGGGGATAGCGCAACAGCCGGGCCGCAAGCCGGTTGGCCGATTTCCGGATCAGCCGGGCGGTGCACGTCACGGGCAGGACGTAGATCAGGAACACATATACGGCTGCGCTCGGAATCAGCCATGGCGATGCGAAAATGATCATGCATCCGAAGAGCGCCGGCACTCCCGAAAGCCCCACCAGGTAGGCCACGGGGGCCCCGATGAATTTTTCGAGCAAGGCGGCGATCAGCGCGCCGAAGAACCAACCGAGCAACGGCACGCCCGATAAGGCCGCCCGGATGCGGCGAAACCGGCGCCGTTCCATGGCCGGTGGATGAGCAGTGGTGTTTTTCATCTTCTGTCCCCGCAATCGCAAACCGTGATGGTCGTCCATGCCGTCTTCGGATCAGAGCCGCAACTTGGAACTGTATGCCTCTCCGAAAAGGCCGTGGGGCCGAAATACCAGGATGATCAAAATGATCGAGTACGCGATGAAGTCCCTCATCGTGGAAGGAAAGATCATCGTGACGAAAATCTCGATGAAGCCGAGGAGAAATCCGGCCAGGCATGCTCCGAGAATCGAGCCGCGGCCCCCCAGGATGGCGGCGACAAACGCCTTCCAGCCGATGGTGATGCCCATGTACGGGTCCAGCACCGGGTAGGCCAAACCGAAAAGAATGCCGGCAGCAGCGGCCAGAGCCGAACCGATGCCGAAGGTCATCGCCGCGATGGTGTTGATCGGCACCCCCATCAGAGGAATCACCGCGTAATCGTAGGCCATGGCCCGCATGGCCATGCCCCACCGGCTCCGCTTTACAAAGGCGCTCAAGGCGAGCATCAACATGATGGAGACCGCGACGATCAGGACCTTCTGGTTGGTGATGTAAATGCCGCCGAGATCGTAGATGTGGGGGGCGATCAATTGGGGAAACCGGACACGCTGAGCCCCGAGCAGGGCGAGGTTTCCCGTCTCCAGGATGATGCCGATCATCAGCCCGGTGATGGCCGCCGAGGCCCGCGGGGCGTCGCGCAGGGGCCGGTAGCCGACCCGCTCCACGATCATGCCCACGAAGGAGTTGAGAAACATCGAGATTACGATGGTCGCCACCAGGATGGCCCAATTGGGCATAACCAGGATGCCCGAGGCACTCACGGCCGCAAGGGCGGTGGCGACACCGAATCCGATGTAAGCACCCACCATGAAGATATCGCCGTGGGCGAAGTTGAAGAGCATCAGGATGCCGTACACCATGGAATACCCCAGGGCGATCAGGGCGTAGAAACTTCCCCATTGCATGGCATTGACGATGTTCTGAAGGAAATAGGTCATCTGCGAGACTCCTTGTCGGCATGTCGCGTGGCCGGCACTGGGCAGGTCCGGGCGTGGCCCCACCGGGCATGGCTCCCCCTTTTCGACGCCCGGTGCGGCCGGGGATCGTAGCGGCCTCCCACCGCACCGGTGCCCACCCAAGGCACGGGGCGCCGCCTGCCGATGGTCCCCATCGGCGGGCGGCGCACCCGGAGGTTGCAGGAACGGATTACGGGATTACGGGCATACGGACTTGTAGAAGGTGAATTCGCCCTTGTCGCTGATCTGCACGATCACGGCGCACTTGACGGGATCACCGGTTCCGTTGAAGGTCATTTTGCCGGTGATGCCGTTGAATTCATGGATTTTGGCCATGGCGTCGCGCACGTTCGTACGGTCGGTTGCAATGTTGCCGGTGAGCTTTCCGGTATCGAGGATGGCTTGCTTTACGAGGCCGAGGGAATCCCAGGTCAGGGCCCCGACGGCGTCGGGGACGTAACCGTAGGCTTTCTGGTAGCGGTCGATGAATGCCTTGGTGGCGCCGGTGGCGCCGGCGGCGGCGTAATGGGTGCAGAAGAAGCTCCCATAGCAATCCTTGCCGCAGAGCTTTACCGTTTCGGTCGAATCCCAGCTGTCGCTTCCGACGATGGGGCCTTTCCAGCCGAGCTGGCGGGCCTGGGGAACGATGAGAGCGACCTCGTTGTAGTACTGCGGGGTAAAGAGCACCTGGGCGCCGCTCTTGATGATGTTGGTCAGCTGGGAACTGAAATCGGTGTCCTTGGTGGTGAAGCTCTCATAGGCCACCACCGATCCGGGACCGTGTAGCTTTTCCCAGGCCGTTTTGAAAAATTCGGCGAGCCCCTTGGGGTAGTCGCTGGCCACGTCATAGAGCACGGCCGCCTTGGTGAAACCGAATTGCTGGGTGACGAAATTGGCCAGCACCGGGCCCTGGAACGCATCGAGAAAGCAGCCGCGGAACACGTACGGCCGGTTCTTGGTGGTGTCCGGATTGGTCGACCAGGGGCTGATCATGAGCGTTTTGTCGTTGTTGGCGACTTCACCGGCGGGAATGGCCTGCTTGGAAGCCTGTGGGCCCACGATGGCAAGGACGTTGTCTTCGGTGATGAGCTTGGTGTTGACCGCGACCGCCGAATCGGCCTTGGATTCGTTGTCATCAATAACCAGCTCGACATCGTATTTTTTATCGCCCACGGTGAGGCCGCCGGCGGCCTTGATGTCTTTGGCCCACATCTCGGCCGCATTTTTCGTCTCCTCACCGACCTTGGGGATATCCCCGGTAAGGGGTGCGTTGATGCCGATCTTGATCACGTTCGGATTCTGCCAGGGCCACCGGAAGGCCATGGACGCCGGAACCAGAACGAGGCTCACGACGAGCGTCACCAGTACCATCATGCTTTTTTTCATCTCGACCTCCTTACCTGTTGGACCTCGAACGAGGCGTTGGAAATGGCACACGACCGACGAACACCAACGAATGGATCGATAGGCCAGAGAGCGCACGAATCTCACTGCCCGACCGGAAAGCGGACGGGAACAGCCCTCTCCTCGATACGCGCCGGCAACCGCTTGCCATGGGCGGTCCTCCACCGGCGAAACAAACCGCTCGACTCAAAAAAAGTGAGAATAGAAAAACGGAACGACTGATATACCCCTACGCGCTCGTCTTTAACACGATCCGCATAAGATTTTCAATACATGATAAGGCAGTGCACTACAGGTCTTTCACCCAAAGCATGTTGGTGGTGCCGGCGGCCCAGAGGGGTCGGCCCGCCGTGATGACCACGGTGTCCCCGGCCTGGACCCGGCCGGTCTTCAAGGCCGCGTCGGCCGCGTCTTCGACCATGGTATCGGTATCCTCCCCGATGGGCAGAAAACACGGGATGCATCCCCAAATCAGGGTCAGCTGCCGAACGGTGCGCTCGTCCGGAGACAGGGCGATGATCTTCATGCGGGGTCGGAATCCGGACACGTGCCGGGCCGTGGCGCCGGAGCGGGTGGTGGCCACGATGGCGGCGGCGTCGATCTCCTCGGCGAGGATGCAGGCCGTGTACCCAACGGAGGAGGATAACGAGCGCCGGGGGATGAACTCGGTGTATTTCATGTGGGGGTAGCGGCTCTCCGTGGTCTTGGCAATGCGGGCCATGTACGAGACCGCCTCCGCCGGATACCGACCCACGGCGGTCTCTTCCGAGAGCATGATCGCATCGGCACCATCCAGGACCGCATTGGCGACATCGGTGGCTTCGGCCCGGGTCGGGCGGGGCGACTCGACCATGGAGCGCAACATCAGGGTGGCGATGATCACGGGCTTTCCCTTCACGTTGGCCTCGCGGACCAGTTGTTTCTGGATCACGGGCACGGTTTCCAGGGGAATTTCCACGCCCAGATCCCCCCGGGCCACCATGATCCCGTCGGCAACGTCCAGAATCGACTGGATGTTGTCGATGGCCTCGTGTTTTTCGATCTTGGCAATCACGGGAGTGGACTTCCCGGCGGCGGCGATCTGTTGTTTGGCATCGGCAATGTCCTCGGCGTTGCGCACGAAACTCATGGCCACGTAATCGACGTCGCAGGACAAACCGAAGGCAAGGTCGAGGCGGTCTTTTTCGGTCAATGCCGGGGCATTGATGGTGCCCGAGGGAAGGTTGATCCCTTTATGGGAAGTGAGAACACCGCCGTTGGTCACCGTGCAGAAGATGTCGCTTCCTTCGGTCGAGCGCACTTCCAGCTCCATCAGACCATCGGCCAGAAGAATCCGGTCGCCGGAGCGCACCTCACGGGGCAGATTCGGATAGGAGACCGAAACGCGGTTTCCGACCGCGGTGATGGGTTCGCTGGTCAAGACCACTTCTTTTCCCGCTTCGAGCGAAATACCCGGCTCCGGAATGATGCCGACGCGGATCTTGGGGCCGCAAAGATCCTGGAGAATCGCAATCGGCTTGCCGCAGGAACGGGAAATCTCGCGAATGATCCGGATTTTTTCGCCGTGCTCGGCGTGGGTGCCATGGGAAAAATTCAACCGGGCCACGTTCATGCCGCCATCGATCAGGGCGCGAAGCATTTCCGGTGAACTGCTCGCCGGACCGATGGTGCACACGATCTTGGTATGGGGCATGGGGGTGTCCTCCATCAAAAAGGGTGTCCGAATGGATCGGGGTGGAAAACCACCACGGGATGGATCAAAAGAAGGTAAGGAAATTCCCGGTGGCGGGCAAGCCCCGGGGGCCAACGGGACGGGAGAAAGGCGTTCCCGCGCAGGCTCATGGGCGGCCCGGACGGTTCCCCCGGGCAGGCCCACAGATGTGAAACACGATATCTTCGAGAATCAGCCGCGGCACGTTGGCCGATGT
>JBJKPT010000109.1:0-2181 GCA_046706045.1 Desulfobacterales bacterium | reverse complement strand
TGAAGGAGGACATATTGTCCCGGACCGACGCTGGAAAGATCCGGAGAAAGCCACCAGAGCCGGTATTTGACCGAAGGGCTCAAGGTGACGCCGACCCTTTTCGCAATGGCTCTCCCGCATAGAATGGCAGCCAATAGAATCAGGGTTGAAACGAGGTATCGGTCGAAGAGAATTCTCATGGCTTGTAGACCTTTACGTGGCGGACAACGACATCGCCCAGGATCACGGCGTAGCGATCGGGAATCCGGTCCACCACCGCTTCCATGTGGTCCATGTGCCGGTCGAGTTCCTTCTTGGTGATTTTCCCCTGCAGGTACTCGTTCCTTTGTTCGGTGAGGAACCCTTTCAGGTCGACGGCAACGATCTTCTGAGCAACGTAGCGGTCGTAACCCCAGATCGAGGCAAGGGATGTCCCGAGCGAGATCAGCAGGGCAAGAAACAGGATGGTCGCCGTACGGGCCCCGCTCTGGGGGCCGGGCCGGAAAGAGCCCTTTTCCCGCGGAATGTGGCCGCTTTCAGAATTCATAGGGTAGCATTCATCGGTCATAGCGGTTCCTTTAAAATGAGGTGTTTTCAAGCCGGGTTGCGGCCGGAGCGAGTGCCTTATCCGTCTCCGCAACCAACCGAAGGACGTATCGAAGGCTTGCGTCGCCATACACGATCAGCGGCTCGGCCCTTTCGTTCGGGACATAAACCACGGCGGGCACCCGGGTTATGGCGTAGCGCAGGAAGGGAAGCGGGTTAACGGCGAATGAAATTGCTCGAAAGACGCAGTTGCCCCCGGATAGATCGCAATCGGGATCGATCCGGAGCACTTTCCCAACGAAGGTTACCGTGGGGCCGAGTCTTCCGGCGCCGCCGACAAAGCCGCGAAGGAGCATGGAGCAGGCGGGATCCTTCAACTGCTCGATGGCGGCAGCATAGTTTCGTAGGGTTTTAAGCGGCATCGAGGACGAGACCATCACGTAGAGATGGCTCCTTGGGGGAAGAATGCCGCCTGTAGGCGTTTGGTCTCGCCTTTCCGGTTTCCAGGGAGGGCGGGGAAGCTTCATTCCGAAAAGCATCCTGGAGATTTTTTCACGCTCGATGCGTAGTTTTTCTTGAAATGCCGGCGAGCGGTAAAGCTCCACCAATCTTTTTGCAGCCTCATCCGCCTGCGGGTTCGTCTTGGGCAGGTCGATGTGAAAATCTTTCGATTTTTTAATCAGGGCCTCCGGTTGGTTACCCGGGACCGGGCCCTGGGCTCTTGCGCGGGGCGCACTGAACACGAGGAATATCGCGACCAGGAAGCCGGAAAGAAAAATTTTCATTTCGTATACCCGACGCAGCACTTGTTCTTCCTGGTGAGGATCCAAAGAAAATCGCTCGTTGCGTTGCCGCTCGCATTTTCCGGAGGGTTCTTTCCGCTCCCCCACAGGAGGTCGCTCCGGCCGATGGGGATGCAGTCATTTCCCCGTACGGGACGGGCGATCTGCAGGCGGTAATGATCTTTTCGCCACATCGACACCATAACGGCGCCGCAGGGATCATCCGCCGTGTCCCACAAGAGCTCTTCGCGGCCGAGCTTGAAGAGCATCCTGGCGGCGATGCCGGCGTTCGCCGCGGTCACGTCCTTGAAGGGGGTGGTTCCGGTCAGGGGATAGGCGCTTCCCCAACTTCCCATGCACCAGAAAAGCGCGTCGATGGGGTATCCGAGATTGGCGGCGGTAGCGTCCGGAATGCACGACAGCTGGGCGGCCGGGTTTGCAAAAAGCATCGCCTCGGGATTGATCACGAACGAGAGGGCGTCGTTACTCCAAAGGGGGTCCACCTCGGTCATGTAGGCAAGATCAAACCCCTTCTGTTCCAGGCACGGAAAGTCCTCAAAGAGGTTCATGATCGCAAATACCGGAAGGATGTAATAGTGGGCCTGCTGGAAGACCTGGGTGCCGCCGGTGACGTCCTGATTGTCCACGGATCCATTCAAAAAGCCGGGTTGAGGGTTGTTCAACTGGGTGCCCATGGCCGGGAAACAGTAGGCATTGTGGACCGTCTCGATCATCCGGGCCGGCTCGTAGAAGCTCACCGTGATCCCGATGGTCACGGACCCGTTGTGTGCGCAGGCGCAGACCGGTGGGGAGGCGTCTTCCGCCGGGGTCTGGTCTTCACTGTTTCCGAGGGTGAGCTGGTCGGCGAACTGGA
>JBJKPT010000108.1:0-2563 GCA_046706045.1 Desulfobacterales bacterium | reverse complement strand
CGACCGGGACGTGGAGCGGAAAATGGCAAGGACCCGCAACGGGGTCCTCGCCCGGGGGGAGATGCCGGTGCCGGCGGCTCTTGGCTACGCGTCTGTGCTGGGCTTTGCCGGCGCGCTCCTGCTCGGGGCGGAGACCAACCGACTCTGCGTCGCCATCGTGCTCGCCGGGTTCGGGGTCTACGTGGGCGTCTACAGCCTCTGGTTAAAGCGCCGTTGGGTGTATGCCACGGTGATCGGAAGCCTCGCGGGGGCGGCCCCTCCCCTGGCGGGGTATTGCGCCGCCGGCGGGCATTTCGACCTGGGGGCGGCGATCTTGCTGGCGATCTTCGGACTCTGGCAAATTCCGCACGCCTACGCGATCGCCATATTCCGCTTCGAGGATTACGCCGCTGCGGCGATCCCCGCGCTGCCGGTCGATCGGGGCATTCCGGCCGCCAAAAAACATATTCTCCGGCATGTCCTGGCCTTTTGGGTGGCCACGCTGCTCCTGCCCCTTGCCGGCTACACCGGCTACCGCTACCTTGCGGTGGCGGCCGTGACGGGCTTTTGCTGGTTATGCCTGGCCTGGTCGGGCCGAAAGACGACCGATGACCGGCGCTGGGCGAAGAAGCTGCTGATCTTCTCCGTGGTCAACATCACGCTCCTGAGCCTCATGATGTCGATCGATGCCACCCTGCCCACCGCAGCGCACCGGCTCCTTTCCCCGGCCGCCATCGTCCAAATAAAATAGGGCCCGGAACCATGCCCCTCATTTCACCGGCACCGCTTCAGGCCAGCTCCCGGGAGGCTTCGGCCATCAGGCGGGCGAGAGGAAGCCGCCGGGGGCATCGGGCCTCGGCCGCCGTGTAATCGGCCCGTGTCATCTGCCGGCGGACGGCATCGGGAATGGCGGCAAACTGCCGCCGGGCCTCGTGCAGGTCGCCATAGCTTCTGGCATACATCAGGTAGCGCATGACGTCGCCCACGGGGACATCGGCCGCAACGGCGCTCTCGCAAATCTCCGTGCATCCGGCGCAATAATCGGAAAAAGTTTCCCGGGCGTAGCGCTCCAAGTGCTGCCGGTCGCCTTTACTCAAAGCGGTCCGATCCATCGCCGCGGCGATGTTGGCCATGAGGATCGACATGGTGGGCATCTGGGAGCAGATGGCCGATATCCTGGGATTCTCCCATACCGCTTTGAGCTTCGCCTGCTTGTCGGTAAAGCCCTTTCGAACGAACCGGCCCGTCAGCTCCAAATCCCGGGCGGTGTCGGGGAAGGCGAACCCCCAGCCCTGGGTTTTCATGGCCGTCAGTCCGATTCCGGCGTCCGAGCAGGCTTTCACCGCATCCCGCATCGGCGCTTCGTTTATCCGCCGGAAGTTGTAGGCGAGCATGATGCCGTCGATCCATTTCAAACGGGCCGCCCACATCAGGCATTCCGCCATGTTGGCGTGGGTGGAAAAACCGAAAAGGCGGATCTTTCCCCGGGCCTTCTGCTCTTCGGCCCATGTGCGCATGCCCTCGTCCATCATGTCGAGGGTCCGAATCCCGTGGACGAAAAAAAGATCGATACGATCGGTGTTCATCCGTTCCAGGGAGGTGGCCAGCTCGTCGCTCCGGCCCTGATGGGTGCGGGCGGTGCTTTTCGTGACCAAAAAAATTTTCTCCCGCTCCCCGGGATAGTCCTTGAAAAAGCGGCCGATCCCTTTTTCGCTGAGCCCGCCGCTGTACTCATGGGCGGTGTCCCAGTAGGTGACGCCCCAGCGGATGGCCTGCTTGAGCAGGGTCTGGCTGGACACGATGTCGAACATGCCCCCCAGGGCGAGAATCGGAACACGAATGCCGGAATTGCCGAAAGGCCGCGTGGGAAGACCGGTGAGCGCGGCAGCCGAGGCCGGTGCGGCCGAAAGCGTCCCGTTTCTGCCGATAAGCGGCGCCAGTGCCGTCCCGAGGCCGACGGCCGCGGCGGCTTTAAAAAAGGATCGACGGGAGATGCCGGGTTCTTTTTCTTTCATGGTTCACCTCTGGTTACCGGGTTGGTCTGAACGATGAAGGGTCAAGACCGCTTCGGGCGGCGTCCGCCCCGGAATGGCCCTTACCGCGATTTCTGCGTCGGGCGCGTCGACTGGAATCCTCGAAACAGCCCGCTATTCTTCCGGCTCAAATGGTCCGCCCGCCTTGACCTCACGCAAAATGGCCGATCCCGGGATGGACATTAGAGCAGCAGCCGGTGGCGCCGGTCCCGGGTTTCGTTCTCCGCGCTCACCCGGATCGCCCGGCGGCCCTTGACCGGGCATTCGTGTTCGCAGACCCCGCAGCCGATGCACCGTTGCGGATCGACGAGGGGCAATTGGAGCCGCACCATCAGCCTGATCCGGTCTCCCGGTCCGGCCGTCGGGGGCGTTCGTTCCAGGGTGATGCTGTCGGATCCGGTTTCCGTGATACGGACCGGCGGCGCCGCTTCGTTCTTGCCGATGGAAACATAATAGTCGCCGGTCGCATAACGGCCGAGGAGCCGTTCCGGTTTCTCGATAAAAAGCCGGTTGCCGTCCATGTTCCGGATTTGCAAGGACCCGCCGGGGCG
>JBJKPT010000107.1:0-4254 GCA_046706045.1 Desulfobacterales bacterium | reverse complement strand
CTGGATGCACCTCAAAGCGAAGGCTTTGAAACCCCTGTTGGATTTCATTTCCGTGCTGCCCTTCGTGATTCCGCCCATTGCGCTGGTGGCCGGGTTGACCGCACTTTATACCGGGCCTTCCTGGTTCGTCGGCACGTCCAATTTTTTGATCGTGCCCTACGTGATCCTGGCGCTGCCGTATACTTACCAGGCGCTGGACGTGGGCATGCGGGCGCTGGACCTAAAGACCCTCACCGAGGCCTCGCAAAGCCTCGGCGCGGGGTGGGGCCTTCTGATCCGGCGGGTGCTGATTCCCAACCTCACCAGCGCCCTCGCCGGTGCGGCACTGCTCACCATCGCCATCGTGATGGGCGAGTAGACCTTTGCCAACGTGCTGCTGTTCAACACCTTCGCGGTGTATATCAATTATATCGGTCAGACCTCGGCCACCCAGGCGGCCGCACTCACCTTGCTGAGTTTCCTGATCACATGGATTGCCATGCTCGGGGTGCTGGTGACGGGCCGAGGCCAGGCCCAGCTCGGGGGGGCCCGCTGATGGCATACCTATCGATTGAAAACGTGGCCAAGCAATTTGACGGCCGCACCGTGCTGAGCGATATTTCGCTGGAGCTGGCCGCCGGAGAGTTTTTGGCCCTGCTGGGGCCTTCGGGCTGCGGCAAGACCACGCTGCTTCGGATTCTCGCCGGTTTTGAACGGGCCGACAGAGGCTGCGTGCGGCTTGACGAGCGGGACATCACGGCGCTTGCCGCCAATCAGCGCAGCATGGGCATGGTGTTTCAGGCCTATAGCCTCTTTCCGAACATGACCGCCGCCGACAACGTGCGGTTCGGTCTGCGTGTTCGCAAATTGGGCGCCGCGGAGCAGCGGCAGCGGGTGGGCGAGATGCTGGAACTGGTCGGCCTGGCGGACCACGCCGAAAAGTACCCCCACCAGCTGTCGGGCGGTCAGCAGCAGCGGGTGGCCCTGGCCCGGGCGTTGGCCATCCGGCCGAACCTGCTCTTGCTCGACGAGCCGCTCTCGGCGCTCGATGCCAAGGTGCGCGTGCAGCTTCGGGCGGAGATCCGCCGCATCCAGCGCGATACCGGCATCACGACCCTGTTTGTTACCCACGATCAGGAAGAGGCGCTGTCGACCGCCGATCGGGTAGCGGTCATGCACGGCGGCAACCTGGTGCAGGTCGGCAAACCCGCCGAAATCTACCAGGATCCCGTGCATCGTTTTGTGGCGCAATTCATCGGTGTCTCCAACGTTCTTTCCGGGAGGGTCCTCGATGCCGCCCGGGGGGTGATCGCCGTCAATGAAATGAACTTTCATGCCGGCAGGGCCCTGGATTTTGCCGCCGAGGCCAGAGTCAGCATCTATCTCCGTCCCGAGCACGTGCGTCTGGGCATCCTCAACGGTTCGGGTCCGCCCGAAGGCACTTTGGCCGGGACCGTGCGCGAGTGCGTGTTCCTTGGTGCCACCACGCGCCTGACCGTCGCGCTCGATGCGGGCGGGCAGGTCTTCGCCGATATGGCCACCGGCAGTGCCGCCGAACTGGGCATCGGCTGCCGCGTCCACGCCGGTTGGGATTTGGAACACGCCCGGGTGCTCGAAGACGACTGAGTGGCAAAACTCATCCATCTTTTAATCAACCATTCAGGAAAGACCCCTTTTTCGCCAACCCCTTGGTATCGGATTAAAATCTTCTGAACTCGCCTTCATCGACCGGGATCCGGTGGTTCACCTTTTCGGATTCACCGGTCCGTCGCGGCGGCCGAGCCTTGGGTCTAAATTCTGACAGGGGCCTCCGCGGGGCAACTCGGCGGTCCGAGGACTCCTCGGTTTCTCCTTCCGAACGGGGCTCTTTGAAGGAATCGCCGTTGACGATCCGGATCAGTGCGTGCACCATGGCCCTCATCGTCTTCGCCTGGGCTTGCATTTCTTCGGCTGCCGAGGCGGATTCCTCGGCACCGGCGGCGCTTTGCTGGGCGACTTTGTCCATCTCGGCAACGGCCCGATTCACCTGCTCGATCCCCTGGGCCTGTTCGCCCGAGGCCGTGGCGATCTCACTCAGAAGGTTGCCGACCTTGCCGGCATTGGCGGTGGCCTCGGAAAAGGCCTGCGAGGTGCTCTGCACCAGCTCGGAACCGCGAACAATCTTTTTGACCGTGTCCTCAATGAGTTCCGCCGTATTCCTCGCCGCTTCGGCCGAACGCATGGCAAGATTTCGCACCTCGTCGGCCACCACGGCGAATCCGGCGCCCGCCTCCCCTGCGCGGGCCGCCTCCACCGCGGCGTTTAAGGCCAGAAGGTTCGTCTGAAAGGCGATCCCGTCGATGGTCTTGACAATTTTCGATGTTTCCTCACTGGCCTTTGAGATGGCCGTCATGGAATCGGTCAGTTCTTCCACGGCGTTGGCGGCCCGGACCACAACGGCATTGGTTTCTTGCATCAGGGCGTCGGCCTCGCGGCTGTTGTCGGCGTTTTGTCGCGTCATCGTCGCCATTTCTTCCATGGATGCCGAGGTTTCTTCAATGGCGGCGGCTCGTTCATGGGAGCCGCGGGCCATCGTCTCGGACAGGGTCTGGCCTGAAAAGGCAACCCGGGAGGAGGTGTTCGTGATCTCATCCGCACCAGCATCGAGTTGATCGATGATGCCGTTTATGGGTTTGGAAATACTCCGGGCCATCCACCAGGAGAAACCGACGGCCGTCGCCGCGATCGCCAGGGTAACCCCGATGATCACGAAAAAAAGCTGCCAGATCTCCTTTCGAACATCATCGACGTAGATTCCGGAGCCGATGACCCAACCCCATTTTGGAAAAAGCTTTACGAAGGAAATTTTGGGCACCGGTTTATCGTGCCCGGGTTTCGGCCACTCGTAGGAGACGAATCCGGAGCCCTTCTCCCGGGCCACCCGGAGGCAATCCACAAAGAGGTGCTTCCCGTTGGGATCCGTCACTTCGCCGATGTTTTTTCCGTCCAGTTCGGGCTTCATCGGGTGCATGACCATGGTGGGGACCATGTCGTTGATCCAGAAATAATCATTGTCGCCGTACCGTAAGTCCTTGATCACGGCAATGGCTCGGGCCTGGGCCTCGGCTTTGCTCATCCTGCCGGCATCGGCCTCCTCGGAGAAATGATGGATCACCCCCCATGCGACTTCGACCACCTGCCGGGTTTTTTGTCTTTTGGCGGCAAATGCATTGGCCTCGAGCTTGGGAAAGAGCCAGAGGAAGGTGGCGGCAAAACACAAGGTGATGCCGATGCCAAAGGCGAGAATCCGAGTGGACAGCTTAAACCGGGTCATCATGAACTCTCCTTCTCCATACTGGAAAGGATTGACGATGGGGCGATCCTATATGCTCGATGATATTATCGGGTTATTGCGGGTTGACTTGAGGAAATGACGCTATTTTATTGCAATTCTAATGAAAGGAAAGAAAGGCAATCACCGTGCGCCCAACCGGGGGTGTCAGGGTTGACCGAACGGTTGCCGCTTGACGTGACAAAAGGCCGGCCGCGCTTCGGATCCGGCCATCCTCCGGATCGCCATGCCCGGCCATGCCGTCCTGGAAATGGCTATCCGGGCCGTCAACGAAAACGAGATCCATCGTTTCTTTACCAAGCCTGCCATATCATCGAGATTGCCGCCAGCATCCGAAAATAGCTTGAACAGCGGGACCGGTCCCTGGAAACGCGTCGCCTTCAATTCACCGGCGGCGGCCGCAAGGCCATCCTCTGCGAACTGGAAACGCAATGTCCGGGTATCCGCCGGTCCCGAGGGATGGAGCGGGCCCCATTGGAGAGAAAGGCCGCTTGCTTGAATCGCCGCCACCTGTATTTATATTGCGGATGCTCTGCGTACAATATCGATGCCCTCATAGCCTATGGACAGACAAATGAAATTATCACCCAGATTCATAAATGCAGGAACAGCGCACCATAATCCCGTACCGGATCCGGCTAAAATCCCGACGCTCGAGGGCGATGCGGAATTGCTGGACGCCTATTCGCAGGTCGTAACGACGGTGGTGGACACCGTGGGCTCGGCGGTGGTCAGCATCACGGCCGGCAAGCGTCAGGGCCGTCAAGCCACCGGACAGGTAGGTGCCGGATCAGGCGTGGTGATTGCGCCGGACGGATATATCCTGACCAATGATCACGTCGTGCACAACACCAACGGACTCGAAGTCCGGCTCACGGACGGCACCCGCCTTTCGGCCGCCTTGGTGGGCAAGGACCCGGCAACGGACCAGGCGGTCATTCGCG
>JBJKPT010000106.1:0-4765 GCA_046706045.1 Desulfobacterales bacterium | reverse complement strand
GTCCTTTTCCAGCGGGACCGTGCCCGCGAGGATGCGGACCGGCAGATGGTCGAAGGCTTCGGGCACCATCGGGGTGCTGGGGCCGAGCATGAGGGTTTTTACCGCGCCGTTCGCCACGGCGAGGATTTCTTCGAAGGTGTTGTTCAGCAGGGAGGTCGCGGTGAGGACCAACACCTCGGCCCAATGGCCGAGCTTTTCGTAGAACGCCTCACGGCCGCCCATGTTGCGTCCCGTATCCATGATTTCCACCTCGGCCTTCCGTTCCGCGAGCACCGGCAGCAGGGGGCCGAAAAAACCGGCCATGGCCACCCTGGTCCCGGGGCCGACCCCCAGGATGTCGAACATCGCGGGGCCTTCCTTCTCGGAGGGAAACGAGATGGCCCGCCCGTAATTGAGGGCATTGACCAGGGCGAGCGCCATGCCCCGGGAAACGGGGTCGTCCGAATGGATCCGCTCCAGGAGCGCCACCGCCGGCCGGCCCTCGTAATTCCGGTAGTCCTTTACCACCGAACACGACGTCTTCGCGTCGACCATGGTGTAGGCCAGCCCGATCCCGCCGTCGGAGGTGCCGACGGCGGTGTAGCCCAGCCCAATGGAGACGATGTCCACGGATACGCGTTTTGCTTCGTCCGCAAACGTATCGAAGAGTCTTTGATGGATTCCCATCCGCAATACCCCCCGTTCATCCGGCACGACGGCGAAACCATGGCCCGCCGCGGGGATCATCCACCGGTTTTCGCCTTTTTCACCGCCGGTCGATCCGCGTAATCGTTTGCCACGATTTCGTTAATCCCGGCCGAATAGGGTGTCGCCCGGAAATCGAACCGCCTGTCGAACTTGCCGCTGTCGAAGACATAATCCCGGTCGTATTGATACATCATCTCGACCATTTCCCTCATGATCGGAATAAACACCCCGAGCGCTCGCACCAGGAACCTGGGGATGACGTGAAATTCTGGATCGGCGCCCATTGCTTCGGCAATCGTTTCGATCCACGTTTTTCCGGTGAACGGGTTCTCCGCCGTCGGCAGATGCCAAACCTGATGGTAGGCATCCGGCGTATTGCCCAATAAAGCGGTCGCCTTCCCGGCGTCCGGCGTATAGGTGAACGAATGCTTGAAATCCGCGGATCCCAGCCAGTTCGCCTTCCTGCCGCCGGCGAGATTCTTGAACACCGTCTCGGTAAGCAGGCTGTTGTTCCGGATGCCGGGGCCGTAAAAATCGGCCGACCGCGCGATCAGCGCTTCCAGGTTCCCTTTTTCCACTTCATCGAAGAGCATCTTCGCGATGTTGGCGCGCACACCGCCTTTTCGGCTGCCGGGGCGCACCGGCGTTTCTTCGGTCATAAACGATAGGCAGGCCGGATCGTACATGTAGACGTTGTCGAAAAACACCAATTTCGAACGGTGCGTTTTGCACGCCCCGATCACATTTTTCATCAGGATCGGCCAGGTTTTTCGCCAAACCTTGGTTCTGTACGGCAACCCGGCGGTCAGGTAGACGATATCCGAACCCGCGACGGCCGTTGAGGCTTCTTCCGGCTTGATCAGGTCGGCGCAAACCCATTCATCATCGGAGGCGACGGCTGGCGGATGCCGGCTCACCAAGCGGATCTTGTCCGTGTAGGACCTCAGGGATTCGGCGATCGCAACGCCGATGGCGCCGCCGAATCCCAGTATGGTCTGCGTTGAACTTGGCATTGAGGTTTCCCCGTGGGGGAAACCATAAGAAATTCCCCCGCCGAAGGCAATCGATTTCCATCGATGAAACGGGAAGCCGTCTCCACGCCGCAATCGGGCGAAACGGCGCTTTTGACGTGACGCCTAATCCACCAACGCGCCGAGCTCCTTCAGAATCGGGTCAAAATACGGATTGACCCGGCGGTAGACCTTGTCGTTGAGCCGGCTGTAGAACTCGTGGCGCGTCATGTCCGGGGCGAACGAATCCTCCTTTCGCACCATCTTTTCGATGGCTTCCTCGTAGGAATCGAAAACGCCCACCGCCATTCCCGCATTGATCGCACAGCCCACCGCCGCGGAGCCTTTCATCTGGTTGCGGCTGGCCGGAACCCCGAAGATGTCGGAAAAAATCCGCATAAAGACATTGCTGTTGGCGCCGCCCCCGGAAATGATCAGGTGCCGGAGCGGGGTGTTCAGCTCGTCGTTCATGCTGTCCATGTGGTTTTTGAGGGTGAAGGCGATCCCCTCCAGGAGGGAGCGATACATGTGCGCCCGGCCGTGGCGGCCGTCAAAGCCGAACATCACCCCTTTTCGATACACGGCTTCGGCCGGAGGCGCCCAGTCATGGATCGTGATCAATCCTTCGCAACCGGCCGGCACGCGTTCCGCCTCCCGGTCGAACCATTCCTCGATCGACAGCCCCTTGTCCCTGGCTTCGTTTGCGATGCCTTCGCCGAATTGATCGCAAAACCAGCTGACGGTCCACATGCCGCGCCGCACCCCCATGCATTCGTACAGGTACCGCCCGGGAACCGAGGCCTGAAACGCCCAGAAGTTCTTCGCGTCCTTCCGGTTGAGACGGCCGTGGACCAACGCCCCGATATACGTGCCCAACGAGATCAACCCGGTGCCGGGGGCGAGGGATCGCGCCCCGAGCGCCTCCACGGCCTTGTCATGGGCGGTCGCCACCACCGGCACGCCCGCCGGAACGCCGATCGCACCGGCCGCCGCCTCGGTGACGAATCCGAGAATCTCCCCCGGTTTCACCACGTCGAAGAGCATGTGCCGGGGAACGTTGCACTGCCGGATCAGGGCCTCGTCGGTACTCCAATTCCAGGTGTCGTTGTCCATGGGCCACCAGCCGATGTAGTTCGCGCAGGTGTCGTTGAACGCGCCGGTCAACCGGTGGGTGATATAGCCCGACGTGGTCGTCACGTAGCGCACGTCGCCGTAGGCGGCCTGGTATTCATAGGGGGTGTTCAGCCGCTTGTCCATCCAGCTGATCACCGGATACGCCAACCGGCCGTCTTCCTTCAGCAGCACGCGGCAGCAGCGGATGATGCAGATTCCCATGGCCAGGATATCCTTGACGTTTCCGCCGATGTCTTCGACGAATCGCTTCATCGCGCGTTGAAAGGCGACCTTGAGCGCTTCCCACAGATCGTCGTCCGGATGCTCCGCCAGGAGCGGGGCCGGAATGACCATTTTCCGCAACGGCTGGGCGCCGTCGCAAACGATGTTGCCGTCCAGGTCGAATATGACCACCTTGGCGCTTTGGGTGCCGACATCGACGCCCATCAGGTATTTCTTGATCATCGCCGCCGATTTTCCAGTTCTTGAAAGGAGTAAGGGGTTTCGGTGGAATCGTTCAAAGGTTTCATCCCACGTGGCTCCGGGCTCATGGCAGGGCCGGGTTGTCCTCGGATTCCGCCGCCCGGACCCGTGCCTCCAGCTCGGTGAGCACCTCCAGGAGATCGCCCACGATCCCGACGTCGGCGATGTCAAATATCGGTGCCTCGCCGTCCGTGTTGATGGCCACGATCGATGCGCTGTTTTCGATCCCCACGGTGAAGACGGGCGCGCCGGAAACGCCCGCCGCGATGCACAGTTCCGGCGAAAGCACGCGTCCCGAGGCCCCGATCAACCGGTCCATGGCCGCCCAGGCATTCATCACCACCGGTCGCGTCGCGCCCAGCGCCATGCCCAACCGGTCCGCGATGCGGTGCACCCGGTCCGCCGTCTCTTTGGTTTTGACCCCCTGCCCGATCACCAGCACCCGTTTTGCCGTGGCCAACCCGCTCTCCGCCCGCTCGGAAACGATGGAAAACGTCCCCCGCCACGGGCAGGCGGCGTCGTCCAAAACAAGGGGTTCGGCGTTCCGGGCGACGGTCGGCGTGCACGGGGCGGGGCGGGCGGGCCGGCGCGCCACGGACAGGCAGCAGGGCGCCCGTTCCAGGAGAAACCGGGCCTTCAAGTGATTGCCGTAAGCCGTCTTGGTGACTTCCGGCTTGCCGTCGACGATCCGGCAGGTCTCCACCTGGAGGCAGGCGCTGCCCTTGAGGCGGTAGGCCAGGCGGGTGGCCAATTCGCCGCCCAGGCCGTCTCCGGCAAAGAGCAGGAGATCCGCCGGCTCGCGGGCGAAAACGTGTTCCAGGGACCGCAGGCACGACTCCGGCAGAAGGGGATGGGGCGCCGCGATCGGACGGATGCCGGAAAAGGGGCGGCTCATCCCGGGAATCCACCGTGGCTCGCCGTCCCGGCAGAAGAGCCAAAGCTCCAGTTGCGAGACGGCCGGGGCCATGGGATTCAAGACGGCGTCGATCTCGCCGGCCTGCAGGGCCAGGGACTTGGCATCGGCGGATAAGACGATCGCCGCTTTCATCCCGTCCGTCTTTCGTTAAAATATCGTTCGTAGAGTTCCCGGGCCTGCTCCCGGGCGGTCCTTCCTTCCAGGAACCGGCAGGAGCGCGCCGGTTCCGGACGCCGGAGATCCACCAGGGTCTTGTCGTTCGGGCCGGGCGCCCCCGCCGCCATTCCCGGCCGTGGGCCGGAAAGAACGGCGATCGGTTTTTTTTTCGCCGCGAGCTTCTGTTTCAGGGTCGGAACCCGCAGGCAGGGGGACGACGCCGTGTTTCCCACGATCAGGACCACCGGCGGCGCCACCGCCTGAACCAGGATCGCGCCCTCGATCCGGCTGGTCACCCGCAGGGGATACGCCCCGGCGTCGAGGGCCACGTCGGTGACTTCCCGGATGCAGGGCCACCCCAGCCGTTCGGCCAGAAGAAAACCGGTCTGCCGGTTGTCGC
>JBJKPT010000105.1:0-3346 GCA_046706045.1 Desulfobacterales bacterium | reverse complement strand
CGATCTCATCCATCCCGATGACCGGGAACGGATGATCGATCATCATCGCCGTCGCGTCGCCGGCGAACCCGTCGAAGAACAGTACGTGGTGCGGATCGTCAAAAAAGACCGGAGCACGGCGTGGCTGGAGACCCACGGCGTGGTCGTGGAATGGGACGGCAAACCGGCCACCCTGAGTTTTTTTTCCGATTTCACCGAACGCAAGAAAACCGAGATCGCCCTCCTAGAGCGCGAAAAATTCTACCGGGATCTTTTCAACAACCCCCTCGTCGGTCTGGTCCGCACCCGAATCTCCGATGGCAAGATCTTTGCCGCCAATGAATCGGCGGCACGCATCCTCGGCTACCAACAGGTGGCCGATCTGTTGCTCCGGTGCCGGTTGTCGGACCTGCACAGCCCGGAACGCCGCCAGCAACTGCTCGAGGCATTGCAGCGGGACGGCTACGTGAACGGGTTTGAATCCCGGATCGTGTTAAGCGACGGCTCGGAAAAAGTGATCGCGATCTCGGCGAAGATCTATTCGGAAAAGGGATACATTGAAGGCGCGGTCCACGACATCACCGAGCAGAAACGGGTCGAGGATGCCTTGAAGCGCTCCATGAAGGCCGCCGAATCCGCCAACGTGGCCAAAAGTGAATTTCTAGCGAACATGAGCCACGAGATCCGCACCCCGTTGAACGGGATCATCGGCATGTGCGACCTGATCATGGATACCGCCCTCAATGCGAAACAGCGCGAGTACCTCAACATCATCCGCTCCTCGGGCACCAGCCTTCTCGAACTCATCAACGACATCCTGGATCTCTCCAAGATCGAGGCCGGTAAGCTGGAACTGGAAGATGTCGTTTTTTCCCTGCGAAAGCTCATCGAGGATGTGGCCGATCTGTTCTTCGACAAGGTCAGCGGAAAGCGGCTCGAACTGGTCCTGGACATCGCGCCGGACATCCCCCCCCAACTGGTGGCGGACCAGCTCCGGGTTCGACAGGTTCTGATCAACCTTTTGTCCAACGCCGTAAAGTTTACGGAAAAAGGCGAAATCGTCATTGTCGTGCGCCGTATCCGCCAGTTCGGACGCGACCTCGAATTGCTCTTCAGCGTTCAGGACCGGGGAATCGGCATTGCCCCGGACATCCAGGACCACCTTTTCGACGCCTTCACGCAGGCCGATGGATCCATCACGCGCAAATACGGCGGCACCGGTCTGGGGCTCGCCATCTGCAAACGGATCGTCGGCATGATGGGCGGCCGCATCTGGGTGGAAAGCCGTCTTGGCGAAGGCAGTCGGTTTTATTTCACCGCGCGGTTCCGGATATCCGGGACACCGGGGAGCGCCATGCCCGAGCTGCCCGATCGGTTGCGGGGCAAACACGCCTTGATCGTGGAAGACAATTTCACGGCCCTGACCGTGATCGAACGGTTCCTCCAGCACTGGAATTTCAAAACCCGTGCCGTGGCTGCGGCCGAGGATCTGCTGGCCGCCTTCGATTCTCAGAAAACCGGATCCGTCTGTGACATCATCATCATGGACAACGACCTGCCCGGATTGAGCGGCCTCGAAGCGGTTCAATGCCTTAAAAACCATCCGCCGGGCAGGGTGCCGCCCATCCTATTGACCACGTCCAGTCAGAAAGACGATCTCATGAATCGGGCACGGGCCGTCGGGGTGGCCGGGGTTCTCGTCAAGCCGATCAAGCAATCCCCCCTGCTGGACGCCCTGATGGAAGCCTTCGGTCATGAACCGCCCCAGCATCGGGCCGAGTCCGAGGGGTTGAAATACCCGCTGGAGTTCGCCGGTACCCGTGTGCTCCTGGTGGAAGACAATCCCATCAATCAACGGGTGGCCGCCGAAATGCTCAGCAAGGCAGGCGTTCAGGTGAGCATTGCGCGCAACGGTCGCGAAGCGATCGATGCGGTCAAGAGCGGATCCTTCGATGCGGTGCTGATGGACATCCAGATGCCGGAAATGGACGGCTACGAGGTGACCCGGGTCCTGCGCGGCGAACTGCACCTCAGCCAACTGCCCATCATCGCCCTGACCGCCCATTCCATGTCCGGGGACCGGGAAAAATGCCTCGCGGCGGGCATGAACGACTACCTGGCCAAACCCATCGATCGAAACGGTTTGTTCACCGCCCTTCGCCGGAACATTGCCCGGCGCGCGGAGGAAGACGCGGGACTCCCAAGCCCTGCCGAGAACGCCGGTACCGCGACGGTTCCGGTTGCGGACGGAATCGACGTCCGCGAAGGGATCCTGCGCCTGGGCGGCAACCTGGATCTGTTTGTCGATATTCTGAAGGATTACTGCGATCTCTACGGCAATTTCATCCTCGAATTCCGCCCGCTTCTGGAGGCTGCCGATTTCTCCGGGGCCCGTCAAAAGGCTCACGGGTTTAAGGGCGCGGCAGGAAACATCGCGGCCCATACCCTTTACAGGGCCGCCGAAGCGCTTGAAAAAACCTGCGCCCAGCAGGACGCCGAGGCCGCGGCCGAGGCTCTGGAGGCACTCTCCCAACCGCTCCACACCGTGCTCCAATCCGCCCGGAGCCTGTTTGAAGCTCAATCCGTTCGGGGCGTGATTCCATAAACCCGCTGCCGGGACCGGGCCGCGGACACGAGGACATCGACGTTGACATCGAGGTAATCGTAGACCCGGGCCCCCCGCTTTCCGGGCGCCGGCCGCAGGATCCGGCCCAGGTACTGCAACACCCGGCCGCTGAAACGGATCGGGGTCGCCAGAAACAAGGTGGCGAGATCCTTGCAGTCAAACCCCTCGCCGATGAGCTGGCCCGTGGCCACAAGGATGCGGGTGTCGCCGGCGCAAAGACGGGCGATCACGTCCCGGCGCTGGGAAACGGGCAGGTCTCCGGTCAACAGGTCGCTTTCCACGTGATGGGCAAACCGCAACAGGGCCTGGAGGGTTTCGCAATGTTTTTTCCGGTCTGAGAGAACCAGGCAAACGCCTTCGTCAGCCGCCGCCACGGCCGCCACGTCCGCGGCGATCAGCCGGTTCCGGGCATCGTCCTGGGTCAGCTCCGAGAGCATGCGCGCGTAATCGTTCACCGGATCGAAATACGGGATGAATTCGGTTTCCCGCAGCACCACGTCGACCTTGAGGACATCCCCGGTTTCTTCCAGCCGGCTTCGATCCACCTCGTGGTGAACGTCCCCGAGATGCCAGAAAATCAGCCGGGAAAGGTTGTCCCGGCGCCAAGGGGTTGCCGAAAGGCCCAGCATGAAGCGGCTATCGAATTGGGTGACCGCCTCGGTGAAGGTGCGGCTCGGGCACCGGTGGCACTCGTCGGCCACGAGAAAGCCGACGGCCGGTGCGATCTCCCCGGCCCGGGCG
>JBJKPT010000104.1:0-4036 GCA_046706045.1 Desulfobacterales bacterium | reverse complement strand
GATGCGATCGATCTCCCCGTCCTCGGCATCATCCGCGATTACCGGACCCGCGGAGGCATCGTCTACGTGGATCTTCATGCCATGGGGCGGATCCACCCGGACACCGCCTGGACCGGGATCCGCTATTACGTGAACGCAACCGGCGCGGCCGGGGAGGCTCAACTGGAAGCGCTGCGCCGGCAGATTATCGCCTGCTGCGGGGACCGGGTCGACATCGTCCTGGGAAAGCGGTTGCGGGCCTCGATTCTGCACATCTTCGATGAGACCTTTGCCGTGACCACGGTGCTTCTCCTGATCGCCCTGGTGGTGGCGGCCCTGGGGATCACCACCACCATGACGATCCTGATCCTGGAGCGCAGCCGGCAGTTGAACACCATTTTTGCCGTCGGCGCGGATTATGGCCAGATCCGCCGCATGATCCTCTGGGAAGCGGCCCTTCTGGTGGCCACCGGCGAAGCGGCCGGTCTGGCATGCGGTTTTTTGTTATCCTATCTTCTGGTTTACGTGATCAATGCCCAGTCGTTCGGGTGGACGTTTCTTTACCGGGTGGACATCGCGGCCCTGGCGTTCTCGGTGCCGCTGATCACGGCGGCGGCCCTGGCCGCGGCCCTGCCGGCCCTGGCCGAGGTCTTCCGGCATCCGCCGGCGACCCTGCTTCGGGCCAACGGGGGGTGACATCGTTGCTGTCTGGACATTTCCTCCTCGTTTCCCGAAACCTGAAATCAGGGAGCGCGGAATCCGTGCACGCGCTCGGATTTTGGTTTTTATCGGGATCGAAATCGAATTTTTTTTCAGTCCCGATCCCGATTTCGATCCCGATTCGGATTTGGATGGACTTGAATCTTGATTGCTGACTCCTGAATATACGCCTATGCACCGACGCCGCTTCCCATTGGTGATCCTGCTTGGCCTCCTCGTCGCCGCGCCGTCGCGCGGAGCGTCTGTGGATACCGGCGGGTACGCCCAGGTCACCGGCGCCTGCCATTTCCACTTTCCTGAAGACCACGGAGCCCATCCGGATTATCGCACCGAGTGGTGGTACTATACGGGCAACGTGCAGGCTGCCGACGGCCGGGCCTTCGGGTTTCAACTGACGTTTTTCCGGCGTGCCATCGTGCCGCCGGGCGCCGCGCTCGGCCGGTCGAGTCCGGTTTCGGCCTGGCGGACGCGGCAGATTTACCTGGCCCACGCCGCCATTTCCGATATCTCGGCCGGCCGCCACCTCTATGCCGAGACCATGGCCCGGGCCGCGTTGGGGCTCTCCGGCGTCCGCACCGCCGGGCTTACCACGACGGTCCGGGTCGGCTCCTGGCAGGCGGTGATCGGCCCCGAGGCCCACCGGCTCCGGGCACGGACCGACCGGTTTTCCTTTGACCTTTCCCTGGTGCCCGAGAAGGCACCGGTCGCAAACGGCGAGGGGGGCTACAGCCGCAAGGGCCGCACCCCGGACCGGGCCAGTTGTTATTATTCCCTCACCCGGCTTTCGACCACCGGGGCCCTTGTCGTCGATGGCCGACGCTTCCAGGTGAAAGGGCTCGCGTGGATGGACCACGAGTATTCCTCGGCGCCCCTGGAATCGGACGTCCAGGGCTGGGATTGGTTCGGGCTCCAGTTGGATGACGGAACAGAGATCATGGCCTATGTGTTGCGCGATCAAAGCGGGCGGCCCACACCGTTTTCAAGCGGCACGCGGGTGCTCGCCGACGGCACGGCCGTTCATCTTTCGGCCGGCGATTTCCGGATCTCCGTTCTGGATCACTGGAAAAGCCCCGTCTCCGGCGCGCGTTACCCATCGGCCTGGCGTCTCGACCTGCCTTCCGCCCACCTGAGCCTTTTCATCCATCCCCGAATGGCCGACCAGGAGATGCGCACCCCGGAGACCACCGGCGTCACCTATTGGGAGGGCGCTGTGGCCGTGACCGGAAACCGCGATGGCAGGCCGCTGGCCGGCACCGGCTACGTCGAACTGACCGGCTACGACCGGCGCTTCGATGCGCCGCTTTGAGCCCGGCCCCGGCCATGGCGCAGCGTTCAAGATTCAAGGGCCATGGATGGGCGTGAGCCCGGAACCACGCGCGACAGCAGTCCTTGAACAAGGACCCGTACCGGCATTTCGAGCGGGCTTCAAGGGCTTGACCTTAACCTACCGACCGGTTATTCAGTTGACGTACGCGTTTGCCCGGCATCGCCGATTCTGGAACAATGCAAGGATCGGTTCCTTGGTCCTGCGACGCCGCCGTATCGGACGCCTGCCGGGAGGCTTTGCCCTGAGAGCAAAGGGCAGGTGTTTGAATGAACAACCCGAATCATGGAATGGAGACAACCCGCTAGATGACGCGAAGGGAGCGGATCATGGCCAGGAAAATGTGGGAACCAACCGAAGATCGGGTGCGACGATCAAACATGCACCGCTTCATGACCTATGCAAACGAAACCTACGGGAAAACCTTTTCCACCTATGACGACTTGTGGCAATGGTCGGTGACGCGTCTCGACGAATTCTGGGCGGCCATGTGGACCTTTGCCGGCATCCAAGCCTCGGCACCGTATTCGGCGGTGATCGACGATCCGGCCAAAATGCCAGGGGCCCGGTGGTTTGCCGGGGCCCGGCTGAATTTTGCGGAAAATCTTCTGCGGTATCGCGACCAGCGGACGGCCCTGATCTTTCACGGCGAAGAGCGGGTCCGGCGCACCGTCACCTACGCGGCGCTTTACGATAACGTTGCGCGAATCGCCAAGGCCCTGCGCGAAGCCGGCATCGGGCCGGGTGACCGGGTCGTGGGGTTCATGCCGAACATGCCGGAGACCATCTTCGCCATGCTGGCCGCCACCAGTCTCGGCGCCACCTGGTCTTCATGCTCTCCGGATTTCGGCATCAAGGGGGTTCTGGACCGGTTCGGCCAGATCCAGCCCAAGGTTCTCTTTTCCGCGGACGGATATTTCTTCAAGGGGAAACCGATCGATTCCCTGGGACGGATCGCCGACATCATGGACCGGTTGCCTTCCATTGAAAAACTCGTCGTCGTGCCCTACACCACCGATGCGCCGGATCTCACCGGAATCCCCAACGCCGTGGCCTATGGGGATTTTCGATCGACCGAAGACGGTCTCGGAATCGATTTCGCCCAGTTGCCTTTCGAGCATCCCCTCTACATCATGTATTCCTCGGGTACCACGGGGCTGCCGAAGTGCATGGTCCAGGGGGCCGGCGGGGTGTTGATCAATCAGTTGAAGGAGTTGATCCTGCACACCAATCTCTGCCGGGACGACACCATTTTTTATTTCACCACCTGCGGCTGGATGATGTGGAACTGGCTGGTCTGCGCGCTCGGCGTCGGCGCCACCCTCGTGCTCTATGACGGCAACCCGTTCCATCCGGACCCGGGCGCCCTCTGGCGCATGGCCGAAGAAGACGGCATCACCGTTTTCGGTACCAGCGCCGGCTACCTGGCCGCGCTGCAAAACGCCGGCTACACGCCCCGAACACGAAACGATCTGAGCCCCCTGCGGGCGATCCTCTCCACGGGCTCCCCCCTTTCCGCCGAAGGCTTTGAATTCGCTTACACGGAGATCAAACCGGATCTGCAACTGGCATCCATTTCCGGAGGCTCGGATCTGAACGGCTGCTTTGCCCTGGGAAACCCCATGTTGCCGGTCTATTCCGGAGAACTCCAGTGCCGGGGCCTGGGCATGAACGTGCAGGCCTATGATGAAAATGGGGAGCCGGTGCGAAACCGCCAAGGCGAGCTCGTCTGCGCCTCGCCGTTTCCATCCATGCCGATCCATTTTTGGGACGATCCGGACGGGCAACGGTATAGCGATGCCTATTTCGGGGCTTTCCCAGGCGTTTGGACCCATGGCGACTACATCGAAATCAACGACCGGGGAGGGGTGGTCATTTACGGCCGATCGGATGCCACCTTGAACCCCGGCGGGGTCCGTATCGGCACGGCCGAAATTTACCGACAGGTGGAACAACTCGAAGAGATCGAGGACAGCGTGGTGGTGGGCCAGAACTGGAAAAACGATGTGCGGG
>JBJKPT010000103.1:0-3146 GCA_046706045.1 Desulfobacterales bacterium | reverse complement strand
CGTGGACAAGGGGATCGGCGACCGGGTCGTGGGCGGCAGCATCAACGGCGAGGGGCTTTTGACCGTCCAGGCCGAGAAGGTCGGAAAGGATACGGCCCTGGCCCAGATTATCAAGCTCGTCCAGGATGCCCAGGGGAGCAAGGCCCCGATCCAGGCCGTGGCAGACCGGGTCTCGGCTTACTTTGTCCCCACGGTCATCGCCCTTGCGCTCATCACCTTCGGAATCTGGTGGGGGGTGACCGGCGCGTTCGTGCCGTCGATGATCCGGATGGTGGCCGTGCTGGTCATCGCCTGCCCCTGCGCCCTTGGGCTTGCCACCCCCACGGCCATCATGGCCGGCACCGGCAAGGGGGCCCAGCGGGGCATCCTGTTCAAAAAAGGCGAGGCCCTGGAAAACACCACCCACCTGGATGCCGTGGTGCTCGATAAAACCGGGACCATCACCGAGGGAAAACCCGCAGTGAAGGACGTTCTGGTCCTCGATCCATCCATCGGGGACAAGGACCGGCTGCTTCAAATCGCCGCCACGGTGGAAACCGGCTCGGAGCACCCTCTGGGAAAGGCCATCGTGGAGGCGGCCCGGGCCCGGGGGCTCGCCGTCAAAGAGCCCGAGCAGTTCAAGGCCCACGGCGGCTTCGGCGTTTCGGCGAAGATCGCCGGCGAAACCATCCGGATCGGGAAGCCGGGGTGGTTTGCCGAGGACGGAGTGGACCTGGAGCCGGTCGAGGCGTCGATCCGGGATCTTCAATCCCGGGGCAACACGGTCATGGTCATGGTCCGGGGAAAACGGCCCGCCGGATTGATCGCGGTCGCCGACCGGCTCAAGCCGGATTCGGCCGAGGCCGTCGCGGCCCTTCACGCCCAGCACCTCGATGTGATCATGTTGACCGGCGATAACCTCTTGGCAGCGAACGCCATCGCCAGGGAGGTCGGCATCGATCACGTGCACGCGGAGGTTCGGCCCGAAGACAAGTCCTCCAATGTCCGGGAACTCCGTAATGGCGGCAAGCGGGTTGCCATGGTGGGCGATGGGATAAACGATGCGCCGGCTCTTGCCGAAGCCGACATCGGCATGGCGATCGGCACCGGTACGGACGTCGCCATCGAGACCGCCGACGTGATCCTTTCCAGCGGCAGCCTCACCGGCATTCCCCGGGCCATCGCCGTGAGCCGCAAGACCATGCGCACGATCCGCGAGAACCTTTTCCTCGCCTTCTGCTACAACGTGGTGCTGATTCCGGTGGCGGCGGGTGTCTTGGCGCCGTTTCCCGCCGTGCCCATGTTCCTGCGGCAGCTGCACCCGATCCTGGCCGCACTGGCCATGGCCATGAGCAGCATTTCCGTGGTCAGCAACAGCTTGCGGCTCTACAAAATGCGTCTCGATTGAAGCGCCCGCACACGGGGCGCCAAGGCCGGGACGCCTCAAAGGAAGGAGGTCGCCATGCCGGAAAATATCGGACGGGTGAACGGTGTTCTGCCCAACGTTCACGCCCTTGTGGTCACCAAACGGAATGACGCCTGCGGCGGCTGCTCCACCCCGAGCGACTGCAGCACGTGCCTTGCCACGGCCAATAGCGTCTCCGAGGTGCGAACCTCCCTTCGTGCCAAGACCGGCGATATCGTCCGGATCGTTCTACCCACGGGCGAGCTCCTCAAGGGCGCGGCCCTTTTCTACCTTTTCCCCGCGGTCGGCCTTCTGATCGGCGCGATCATCGGGGCTTCCCCCGGGGTGCTCCCCGGTTTAAGCCAAACCGCGGGCGCCATCCTCCTCGGCGCCTGCGGTTTCGGCTTCAGCCTCTCCATTACGGTGCTCATGGCCCGGCGCTCCACCACAAACATGCCGGAGATCGATCAAATCATTGCCCCGGGGCCGACGACGATCCCTTCATTGCCTGCCCGCACGATTCAGATGCCCCGGAATCAGGACGTGTTCCAGTCAATTCATGAAAACAATTGAATTGAGAGCATATGCATAAAGGCAGAAATCCGACTGAAGCTCTTCTCATACGCGTCTCAATGGTGATGTGATCCGGAGGCTGATATGCACCTTATGGCCCTTCTCATGGTCGCTCCAATTTTGGCGCTGCTATTGTTTTATTATCTGCCTCTTGGAACCGCACTGCCCATTTATATTTTGATTCTGATCGTTTCCGTCTTTTGCAATATCATTATGGTCTGGGCCATGAGAGCCAGGGCCAAGACCGGCGTTAATGCGATGATTGGCAAGAAGGCTCTTGTTATCCGGGATATCGATCCGGAAGGCAAAGTCGAGATCCGGGGGGAAATATGGATGGCAACCGGGGGGAATAAAAAGATAGCCGCGGGAAACACAGTAAAGATTTTGCGGGTGAAGGGGTTGGTCTTGATCGTAGAAGCGCTGAATGAAAACGAAGATATCAGGGGCTGCGGGAGGGTTGCTGGCGGTCGCTGGTTGGGTAGTCGTGCTGAGCGGATAATACCATACGGGCGGTTCGAGCTCGGTATGAACGTCAGGCCTGCACGGCTGTAGAAATGGCAACTGTTGGGTCTACAAGTGGCTGGCCGTTGCGGCGGACAATTCGACGCAGGGCTTTTCTCCATGCCTCTCTGCACGTTGGATGCTTCCGATACACCTGAATACACCTGCGGATAAATATGGCTAAATTGGTGCCACCTCTCAGGGCAGTTGCCGGTTTCTAGAAAGAGGTCAGACGGTTCATCGTTACCTAAAAATGATTTATTTACAGGCAGTTATAGAAATGTTTGATTCCATTATCATCGCATGAAAGGGTTGGCACGGAGTTTGATCTACCTATGCACGGATCATGAAAAACATCCAACTCAAACAACCTGCATAGGAGGAATTTTCAATGAAAAAACTTTTGGTGATCGGATCGGTTCTGATGTTCGCCTTGGTCGCGACCTTTGCTTTTGCCGGAAACAACTCGGTCAAGCCAGGCCAGGGTTACGGTTACGGCTATGGCATGATGACCTCGGGCGCCGGTGGACAAAGCTATGCCGCCGTGGGTCAGAGCAACGGCCAGGGGAGTGGTAACGCCGGTCAGGCATACGGCAGCAATGGCGCCGGGTATGGTTACGGTATGATGGGTGCCGGCTACGGCAATCGCATGATGGGGAACGGCTACGACAACGGCCAAGGCAATGGC
>JBJKPT010000102.1:0-3969 GCA_046706045.1 Desulfobacterales bacterium | reverse complement strand
GTTGGGACCGATCGCAGCGACGCTTTGCTCGTCAGGCGTCACGAGAAATACGGCTGCATGGGCTTTCATCGTTTCCGCATCCTCTGCCGCTCCCGGTATTAAGCCGTAACCCGCCGGCATTGGCGCGAGTATCACGATGTGCCCATAGCGCTCAGCAAGGCGCGCATTTGTCGACGATACCATTCCACCGTCGATCCAAGCTCTACCGTTGCTATAGACGAGAGGCCACAAGCCGGGTACGGCACCGCTTGCAGACACGGCGTCGATGAGCCGGACCCCTGAATCCCCGTCGAAAACGATTAGCTGTCCGGTATCCGCGTCCATTGCCGTCACTTTCAATTTTGCGGGCCAATCGGTGGTGACCAACCGAGCCTCGACGGCGGAGCGGCGCCGGGAAACCGGTACGGGTTCCGGATTTTTCTTGGCGATATCACCGAACGCCGCCCCCACCTTCTCAGGCTTACCCCCGCCGATTGCGAATGCCTGGGACCATGCAGCCATCGTCTCTTTGGAGACCGCTGCCGCTATTTCGGCATCTTCGGTTTCTGACTGTGCAGCAAAGAGCGCATATAGATCGTATCCACTCGCTAAGGCCACGCCGACGAAGGAACCAGCCGATGTACCGATGATGGCGTCCGCCTCCCTGAGAAAAACGTCCGATCCATGCAGTCCCGTCAGAATGCCGATTTCCCATGCGATACCGGTTACGCCGCCCCCGCCCAAGACGACCGCCCGGTTTTTCACCTTTCCCTCTTGCCCAGTCATAATCGTCTCCTTTATCCGGCAAATAACCCTTCGCGTCCACCGCGAGCGAAGCGAGCCCGCCTGGACGCGGTCGCTGGGGCAATCTCTTCAATAATTACGCAAATTCAGCACTTGGCAACTGTCACGTGATTGTTTGCAGCCGGTTCATGATAAAGACATTTGCCGATAAGGAAACGCAAAGATTGTTCGTTACCGGCAAATCAAAACGCGTTCCTTCGGATTTATTACGAAGGGCGATATTCCATACCGATAAGTGACCATTGGCGAATTTGCTTCCGTTATCGGAACACGGCCGCTTCGAACAGCCCGACGTCACGGGGGCGTGACCGGGCAGACCTCGTCGACGAGCCTTTGATCGATGGCGACTTTTTCGGGCGTCCAAGACGGATCCAGGCGTTTCATCCCCTCGACGAACGCTTTCGAGTCCATGAGAAGGTAGGCGGCGGCGTTTCGCAGCAAGTCGACGGTTTTCTTCGGGAGGTAAAACGAGGTCGGCAGCGCCTGAAGGCATCCGCGCAGGCGTGCGTCCGGGATGTTGTCAAAGGACAGTTCCGAGAACGTGAAATCGGTGGTGATCGGATTGTATATGGGCTTGCTGTCCGGGCAATCTCTCCGAAGTCGCCGGTTGCAGGCATCGACGGTGCGGCCCAATTGCTTCATGTAGTCGAAGTGATCTTCGATCATTTCCACGCTGTCCGCGGAGACATCGTCCATCGGCCCCCCGGTGACGACGCTGAGTGCGGCACCGATTCCCGGCGGGCGGCTGCGGCGATCCCAATCGCGGCGTTTCGTGGTTTTGGCGTTGACGGCGATGATCATGAGCCGTCCCAATTGCTGCAGGTTGGCGGTTCGGAGAACGCTCCAGGCGCTGTCGGTGGTCGTCACCGCCTGGTACGGCCCCCGGAGGCCCAAATTGTCGGACAGCCCGCCGTCCAGAAGATGGATGTAGCGCCGATCCGGGTCGCGGTACGATTTTGCGGCCTTGGCTTCGGCGTACCGGCGTGTCGGGTTTTCATCTTTTTTCAGGGCGGGACCGGTCCATAGGGGAAGCGGGCCGCAATTCCTTTTGTAGTCGTTCAGGGTGAGCGGGGGAAAAGCCACCGGAAAGCACGATGAGGCCGCCACCGCACGGGAAACCGCGACCCCGGCGAGATCGGAGCAGAGCAAATCAAACTGATCCTGGGTGAACTCGAAGCGGTGATGGATGCTGATGTCCGTGGCGTTTAAAACGAGGAAGGGGACGCTGCCACGGGGCCGGTTCATCAGGTCGCCGAAACGTTTCCCCTGGAAAACCGTATCGTTGTAATATTCGTCCGCCATATCAATCCGGCTGAAATCCGGGGAGGCGAGCCGGAACCAGTTGTATGGGTTCCACATCCGGAGCAGGAGATCTCCTTGGACGTTCCGGTAGAGGAACCGCTTCGGAAAGTCCTTGAAGAAGGTTTTCGGAAAAAGGGCATAGTAGGCCGACGTAAAGCTCCCGCCGGAAACCGACGAGATGATTTCGACATCGTCGAGAAGCCGGTGCCGCGTTCCACCCCCGGCCGTGTATTCGACCTTCCGAAGTTCTTCCATCAGCCCGAAGGAGAAGGCCGCCGCCCGCGTCCCGCCTCCGGAAAAGGCGAGGATGACAAACGGCTTGTCCTTTTGCGGCGCCTTGCGGACCACATCGTAGCGATACCCCGAAACTTTTTCGATGGCGGCCATGGGGGGATTGTCGGGATAGTGGGCGCAAGCGCCCAGGACCCCGAGCGCAACAAAGAGAAGCACAAGCTTTGAAGCATGCCGGGGAGGGTTCATGGAAACGGCACCTCCATCGGGGAAATCGGGTTGGTATTTTTGATGTCCATCTCTTTCGGAGGGAACGTCCTCCCGTCCGGGCCCCGCAGCGTGATGCGATGCAAGCCTGCGTTGCATTGCTTCGTCAACAGGTTGCCCGCGGCATCCTGGTTCGGCCCCAGGTCGTTGCCGTCCAGAATGACGTTTCCCTTTTCATCGCAAGGGCAATTGAAAAATTCCATGGCCCGACCTCCTTCGTGGCGCGTGACGGCCGTTTCAAAAAAGGGCCGGATGCAAAAAGGAGCCGGATCTATGGAAGAGCGCCGGCGTCTCCTTGGGAACTCGGTCTGCACAGGGATGAACCTGGCGGGTGGTAACGGTGTAATCCAGGATCACCAACCCATAACGTTTTTTGCCTCAAAAAGCCATTGCAACCAGCGCGTCCGGTCCCGGGCGAATTTCAGCAAAAATTCCCGTTTGCGGCATCGTTGCGAGATATGCCGATAAGCCCAGGAATGAAATGTCGGTGCGCACGTGCCGATGGCCCTTTCCCATATTGGCATTTTCAAGGCCAAGAGTGGCTCTATTGTACCAAGATCAAGGGTGTTTTGAAGCCCATTCATTATATTTTGATATAGTTATCTTGGCGGCCCCGCCCCCATACCCGCCCCGCAACTGGGCAGTTTGCCGGAGCTTCATCCAGTCACTATTGTCAAGCTCCGGGGTTAAGCATCCGTTCCGGGGCTTACTGCCTGATTGCCCCTGTCGCTCCCACGGAGTTTGGCGCGCGGCCAGAATTCGGCGGCTGTGGACAGACGACAGCTGGTCTCTGCTATCGCGGCGGAAGCATTCGGATGGATCGCGTGCGGGCCGGACTACGTAAGTGCCCCGGCATCATGTCTTTGGTCGAACTCTCGGACAGGCAGCTCCCGGCTTCAACGCGACGGAGCGGAAGCTCCATCTTTCTCATTATCTTCTAACGGAGGCAAATCATGTCAAACATCACGAATTCCGGAGCATTCAGCCTCGGCGACCGCACGGTGAAGCGGCTGGGATACGGCGCGATGCAGCTCGCAGGCAAGGGCGTCTTCGGTCCGCCAAAAAATCGTGCGGAAGCGATCGCCGTGCTGCGGGAAGCGGTTGAAAGCGGTGTCAATCACATCGATACAAGCGACTTCTATGGACCGCACGTAACCAACCAGGTCATCAAGGAAGCGCTATATCCCTATAAGCAGGACCTCGTCATTGCTACGAAGGTCGGAGTATCTCGAGGACCCGACGCATCTTGGCGCCCTGCTGCCTCGAAGGAGGATTTGACACAGGCGATCCACGATAACCTCAGGAACCTCGGGCTTGATGTGATCGAAGTAGTCAATCTGCGCGCCATGTTCGATATGGCCGTTCCCACTGAAGGTTCCCTTGAGG
>JBJKPT010000101.1:0-13063 GCA_046706045.1 Desulfobacterales bacterium | reverse complement strand
GCCTGGGGATGCGCTGCCTCCGGTCCACCGATGCGCGTTTCATTCAGGCATCGGCTTGGTGCATGCGCCTGATTTTGATGGTTGCCAAGCACCTCCCGGTCCGCCGTATCCGGCATCATCGCCGGTTACGAAAGGGGTATTGTGGTGCCGACAGGGCCCATTTCAATCGCGCCCGGAGTGCGGACAGGGGCCATCATCCGCCGTCGGTCTGTGGAAACGCCGCGTTCGCGTAAAGGTACTCAACCTTTTCCTTGTGCTTGAGTTCCTCATTGGCCATTTTCATGAGGGTGTCGTGAATCGCGCCGTCGGGATGAAGCCGGGCCAATTCGGAATAAAAACGATGTGAGCGTTGTTCCCGATGAGCCGCGACGAGAAACACCTCGTGGCTCGCCATGGATTTGGAAAGCGTCGGTTCCTCCAAATATTCGGCAACCTTGTAGGCGATGATCGTATGCATCGCAAGGGCCCCTTCATCCAGGCGGCCGTTTCGATAATCCACCAGGAACGCCTCGTGCTTTTTTTCCTCTTCGGCCATGAACGCGATCGCCTGCCGAGTGGCGGGATCACCGGCCCGTTCAAGAAGATCCGAATAAAAGCGAAACGCTTCCTGTTCACGGCCGATTGCCGTCGCCAATACGTCGGTAAGCGTCATGTCTTTCATGGAGGTATCCTTTCGCTGGAATGGGAAAACATGGGCTCTGAAATCGTGACCAACCAGACCCGCGGGTGGGCACGAGATCGTTTTCGAATGGATACCATCCTATCGCGGGATCTCTTTGAGCTCAATACGCGAATGAATCAAAATGAATCCGCGGGGCAGGACAATTCCATCATACCGATTTCCGACTGGATTTGAGCCACCAATGCACTTAGACGGGCCTGAATCGTATCGGACAATTCCAGGCCCGATTCAATGATCTGGGGTTGGATGCCGATCAAACGGATGTCTTTGGGCAGGATGCCGAGAAGTTGGGCCGCGGCCAAAACGTCCATCAGGCCCATGTGGTGGAGGGAATCCTTTACGCCGAAAAGGGTCGGGATCTCTTCATTTTTCAAGACCTTGATGAAACCGGGCGGCTGGTTGAAATTCACCGTATCCACGAAGAGCACCCGCTCCCGCCCCTCGATGAAGGGCAAAAGGTCAAGGCCGGTGGTGCCGCCGTCAACGATCTCCACCCCGGGCGGAATCGTGCAGCGATCTTGAATGTAGCGCACGGCGTGGACCCCCACGCCTTCGTCGCGCATGAGAATGTTGCCAAGGCCGATGAGGGTGACGACGGATGGCCGGTCAAAGGGGTTGAACATGTTTCCACCAAAGGGCACCCCGCCGTTCCTCCCATCTTGCGAGGGAGGGCGGGCGGGGTGAGCAAGGAAAACGAGGAACGGATCCAAACGCAGCCGTCAAATCGGCTTCACAGCGCCTTGACCCGGGTGATGGGCCGACCGTCGGCATCCACCATGTGAATGGCGCAGGCCAGGCAGGGATCGAAGGAATGGACGGTCCGGACGACCTCCAGGGGCCGATTGGGATCGGCTACCGGGTTTCCCATCAGGGACGCTTCGTAGGGCCCCATGGCGTCGTGCTGGTTCCGGGGCCCGGCGTTCCAGGTGGACGGCACCACGCACTGGTAGTTCTTGATCTTGCCACTGTCGATGATGGCCCAGTGGGAGAGGGTCCCCCGGGGCGCTTCGTGGAAACCGAAGCCGCGGATCTCGCCGGCGGGAAAGGTGTACGGGGTCCAGGTTGCGACATCTCCCTTGGAAATGTTGTTTATGAGGGCCTGCCACTGGGTGGTGAGTTCATCGCACAGAACGGCGGCGCGGACGGCGCGGGCCGCATGGCGACCGATGGTGGAGTGGAGCGCTTTCGGCCCCACCTGGGCACCGGCCACTTTGCTCACGGTTTCCAGAGCGAATTCGACGTACTTCTTCGTGGGACCGTGACCGGCGGCGTACATGCACAGCACGTTGGCCAGAGGACCCACCTGGGCCGGCTTGTCGTTGAAGGAAGGCGCCTTGACCCAGGAATATTTGCCGTTGTCCTGAAAATCGGTGTAATCGGGATCGGTGGTTTCATCAAAGGGATTCCGCACCCAATCGCTTTTGTACCAGGAATGTTTGACGCTCTCCCTCACCCCGAACCGGAAGAAGTCGGAATTGAAGTCTTTGATGGGCTTAAAGGTGCTCAAATCGGCGTTTTCAATGTACCCGCCCGGCAGGTTGAACACCGTGCCCTTGGTGTCCATGGGCATGTCCGGCACCGACAGGTAGTTGGTAACGCCGGCGCCGTACCGGGTCCAGTCCGCATACATGGCGCCGATGGCGCAGACGTCCGGGAGGTAGACGTTTTTCACGAACCCGTCCAGCTCATCGATCATCGTCTTCACGTAATAAAGCCGCTCCATGTCCAGGGCCGAGGAGGTGTCCAGATTGATGGGGCTGGAAAGACCTCCGACCACCAAGGTCTGGACGTGGGGAGTTTTGCTGCCCAGGATGGAAACGATCATGTTGGCCTTGCGCTGATACTCCAGAGCCTGGAGGTAATGGGAGACGGCAAGAAGATTCACCTCCGGGGGCAGCTTCATGGCCGGATGGCCCCAGTAGCCATTGGCGAAGATGCCCAGTTGCCCGGAGTCCACGAGGGCCTTTATCTTGTCCTGGACGGCTTTCATCTCCCGGTAGCTGTTCATGGGCCAATCCGATAGGCTGCTGGCGATGGCAGCGGCCTTTTTGGGATCGGCCTTAAGGGCCGACGGGATGTCCACCCAATCCACGGCCGAAAGGATGTAAAAATGCACGATGTGATCGTGCAGGGCGTGGCCCGCCAGGATGAGGTTGCGGATGTACTGGGCGTTCAGCGGGACTTCCAGCTTGAGCGCGTTTTCCACGGTCCGGCAGGAGGCCAGGGCGTGAACCGTGGTGCACACCCCGCAGAGGCGTTGGGTGAAGGTGGGCGCATCCCGGGGATCGCGACCCTGCAGGATGTTTTCAATACCCCGCCACATCTGACCCGACGACCAGGCGTTCACCACCTTGCCGCCGTCGACCTCGCAATCAATTCGCAGATGCCCTTCGATCCGGGTGATGGGGTCAATGGTAATTCTCTTGGCCATATTCGCTTCTCCTTAGTGCAAGATTAGGCGTGCTCGACGTTGGGCAGCACGGGGTATCGTTTCACGAAGTAAAGATATGCCATCAATTCAATGGCCATGATGCCGATGGTGATCATGATTTCGGGGAGGGCGGGGAAATAATGCCACCCGGGGCCGGGGTTAAATCCGACAAGATAGGTGTCGAAGCGATAGATAGCCCCGGCCAGGAGCATCAGGGCCGCGCCCACGAATTGCCAGCGCAGGTTGCTGCGGATGCCCGGACTGGCCATGATCACGAAGGCCGCCACGAAGCAGAAATTTTCAAGAAGGAACATGAACCCGTCGAGGTTCCCTTTGAACATCAGGCCGAGATTCCCGCGAACGGCCAGATCGCCGAAGCGCAGAACCAGGAACAGGCCGATCAGCCAGGCCATCACCCCCCCGATCCTTGCGATCAGGCCTTTTTCAAAAGGTCGATGGAAAGCCATCGAGGAAAGAAGGGACTCGAAGACCACCACGGCATAGCCCATGGTAATGGCCGAGATCAGGAAAAGCAGGGGCAGCAGGTGCGTCTGCCAAAGAGGCGAGACCTTGTGGCCCGCGATGATCATCAACGCCCCCAGGGAGGATTGGTGCATGGTGGGCAGCAGGACCCCCAGGGCCACGATCATGGGCAGCCATTTTTCCAAGCGCTTTTTCGTGGCCTGCGCTCTGTCGGATTTCGGATGCCCTTCCAGCACCGTGGGGGCCAATTCGAGCCAGAGGATCACCACGTAGGCTGCGATGCAAAGGGCCACTTCCACCAGGACCGAGTTGAAATTGACGTACCACGGCAGGAACAGGTGAAAACCGTTCCAGTAGCGGCCGATGTCCAGGAAGATGGCGACTGCCGCCAAGGTATAGCCGAAAACACTGGTCAAGACGGCGGAGCGCACCAATGGATGGTACTCCCAGCGGTTGAGGATGTAGACCAGGATGGCCACGGCGTAACCGCCGCACCCCAGGGCCGTTCCCACCAGAACATCGTAGGTGATCCACAACCCCCAGGGGTAGCCATCGCTTAAATTGGTTACGGCGCCAAGGCCATAGATGTAGCGATAGACCATCAGGACAATGCCCACCAGCGCCAGGACAGCCAAGACCAAAAACGGCTTGGTTACGATTTTTCCCCCTAAAGGACGGCTTTCTTCCACCATATTGGGCTCCATGAATTCAGGGTAAATCCTGTTTGGTGGTGTTTTTGTAGACAAGGTAAAAAAGACCGGCCAGAACCACGTAGGGGCCGATCATGCCTCTGTAAAGCGTGTGCATGAGGGTCTCGGAAGAGCTGGCCGGAGATTTGTTCGGCAAGTCCGGCAATCCCAGCCGGTCGAAGGGCACCCCGGCCATCATGATCACCTGGGTGCCTCCACCGTCTTTCAGACCGAAAATGTGCTTCTGGTAGGGTGTGACCACACGATGGCGCACATCCGAGGAACCGACTCGATGCAACGGGTAGGACGCGGTTTCACCCGGTTTCAGGGCCAGCCGCCGCTTGGCTTCCTTGATGAGGTCCTCGACATTGCCGTAAACAGAGCCGCCGTTGGGGCAGTACTCGCAACAAGCCGGATAACTGCCCTGCGCGATGCGCTGGTCGCACATCTGGCACTTTTCGATCTGAGGAAAGGCCCGATCCCATTGAAATTTGGGGATTTCGTAGGGGCAGGCGACCTCGCAATAGCGGCAGCCGATGCAGGCATCCTTGTTGTAAAGGACGACCCCGGTGACCGGATCCTTGTGAAGCGCCTGAACCGGGCAGGCGGACACACAGGACGGATCCACGCAATGCATGCAGAAACGCCGGATAAAGGAGTAGCCGTTGATTTCCCGGTCCTTGACCGCGCCCGTGCCGTTTTTGTAGAGCTTGACGATGTTATAGGTTTTGGCAGAGAGGTCCCTGGGGTTATCCCAAAGACTATCGGGCGTGGACTTGTCCGGCGGCAGGTTGTTAAATTCCTTGCATGCGGCCATGCAGGCCTTGCACCCGACACAAACCGTGGCATCGTAGAGGATACCGACCGCCTCCGGCAGGCGGGGCCGATCCTCCCGGGCCAGCGCAGGAACCGGATTCAGGGCCGACGCCGCCACGACGCCCCCGCCCGCCGAAACTTTAAAAAAGTCTCTTCTGCTGATTCCCATGGTTTATTCCTTCCCCGATTGCTGGTCTGCCTTCTCATCCTGTTTTCCGAGTTTGACGGCGGCCACCGCGCCCGCGCCCAAGGCGGCGCCGGCCAACCCGGCCAGCACGCCGACCGTCGTGGCGGACGAACCGTGTCCTTCCTTGACCTCAATGGGCGGGTACGTGTCCGGCGGCGTCAAGCGCAGGACGCCTCCACCGGGCCGCACGGGCTTACCTTCTTCGGTTTTGAACGGCAACCCCGCCGGCGTGAAATACTCTAGGCTTGCCTGGGACACGATGGGCTTGGTAAATCCCACGCCCTTTTCAGAGCATCCGAAGCAGGGAGCGCCGGTGCCCACCGGCCAGCTTCGGGCGCCCACGTCGCCAAAAAGCAGGGCCGGGCAGTTGTTGAACGTTTCCGGTCCCTTGCAGCCCAACTTGTAAAGGCACCAGCCCCGGCGATGTCCCTCGTCGTCGATGGCCATGGCGAACCGGCCGGCGTCAAAGTGAGGCCGGCGCGGGCATCCCTCGTGGATAAGCCGACGGTAGGCGAAGAAGGGGCGGCCCTTGTCGTCCAGGTGGGGCAATTTCTTGAAGGTAAGGACGTAGAGCACCGTGGACAGGAAATTGTAAGGGCTCGGCGGGCAACCGGGAATGTTGATCACCTTGAATTTGCCTTGAAGGGCCTCCTCCGTGGAAACCGCGCCGGTGGGATTGGGCTCCGCCGATGGGATGCCGCCCCAGGACGCGCAGGAGCCGATGGCGATGATGGCCGCGGCCTTCGGGGCGGTCTCCCGCAACACGTCCACGGCCGGACGGCCGCCGATTTTGCAATAGATGCCGCCGTCCTTGAGAGGGGTGGCGCCCTCGGTCACCAGGATGAATTTTCCCTTGTTCGCCTCAATGGATTTTTGCTTCGCTTCTTCGGCCAGTTTTCCGGCCGGTGCGTCCAGGGTTTCGTGGTAATCGAGGGAAATAAGATTAAGGAGAAGATGCTCCGTCGTGGGATGAGTGGAGCGGAGCAGGGTTTCGGTGCAGCCGGTGCATTCCTGTCCGGAAAGCCAGATAACCGGAGGGCGCTTTTTCGAGGTGACGGCCTCGGCGATTTTGACGCCCATGGTGAGGGGCAGCCCCATGCTGGCTGCCATCACGCTACAGTACTTCATGAAGTCCCGGCGAGACACCATTCCGAAAAGGCCTGGGGCAAGATCAGAATCGTTATCCTTCATACACCCTCCCGATTGTTGTGTGATTGCGGATTTACCCTCCCCGGCACGGCATTCATATCCCTTCTCAGGAATTCTCGAGAAGTTACGATCTGAGGGTCAAATAAAAAGTCCTCACTCCGTCATACCGGTCCCGAATCAGGTCCTGGATGACGGATCCGTCATCCGGAATGCGTTGAAGTCTCAAGATTGGGCCTACGCTTCCCGGCGTGTCCAGTCTTCGCCGGGAAAACGGATCAAACGACTTTTTACGAATTCATCATGCTTTCGAGGAAATTTAAAATCGCGGCGGCGCCCGAAAACCCGATGCTGCCTGCCCCCACAAGCAGTTGTTCAAAACAAAAACAGATTCGAGGTTTCGGCTCTTTTTGGGCCGTCCTGATATGAAATGTGTTATTATCAACATCAAGCGCTATTTGTTTGTCAAATAAAAAAAATTTCAATGGATATTTGAACCGTTTCAATATGAAACAATTTATAACAATTTTTATGGGTTATCGTAATTTTAAGAACATACAATAATTATTGAATTTTTATTCATTAAATAATTACAAAATATCCAGGGTCTTTGGTTACCGGAAGGCCCGGTGTTCGTATCAGGTATTTTTAAATTTTATTGGATTGTATTCAGGAAAGGCAAACGAATGAATCGATTGGTACTGATCCTGACGGTCCTGGTCAACATCGCGGTCATTGTCATCGTCGTGGTGATCGGACGAGAGCTTTTTCGCATCCGGGCGTCATTGGCCGATCTGAACCAACGCATCGGCCACATGGATCAAGAGATCCGCCTTGCGGCCGGCCGCATCAATGCGTTGAACGAAAAAACCTTTGCCATGGAAAAGGATCTGGCCGAAATTGCCACAAAGCCGGACGATCCCTTCTCCGCGGCCTTTCGAAATGACGTTCGGACCCGAATTGCCAAACAGATCAACGCCCTGGCCAAGTCGCCGCCCACCGGCGGCGGGAAATGGTTCGTCACCCAGGTCCGCTTCGAAGCCCCGGACATCGCCGTGGTCGAGTACGAAGACGGCCACTTCTCGAACCAGATGACGCTGCGCATCCTCCTTCCCTCGATCCCTGTGAAATTTCGTCGCATCGATTAGGGGGATCTTTTTTGGACGGAGCACCATTTCAAAATGCTCCGAGCGAGCCGTGCCCGGCTTCCGGAGCTCAACCGCCGCTTGACATCGGAGGCACTTGAATTAGATTGCCTGACTATACAAAATCCCTATGCTGGAGGTCTTCCCGATGCCGATTTATGAATACCAGTGCAAGGCTTGCTGCCACACGTTCGAACACTTGGCGCTTTCCGCCGGCGACCCAACGCCCGAGTGCCCCGCGTGCCGATGCGCAGACGTGGTGAAACTGATGTCGGCCGGCGCGGTCAGGCCCCATGGCATTCCCTCCGGTTCCGGCGGGTTCAATCCGCCTGCCTGCAAACCCACCGGCGGCTGACGCATCTGACGCTCGTCCCGGCGGGACGCGAACGCCTTTTTGCCCAAATGCTTTGAACTCGCACCAAATTGCCGATTCGTGCGGCGACACCGCCTATTTTGCCTTGACGTTTCGGGCCGCTTCCATGAGGGCTTCGGAAAATGTCGGGTGCCCGTGAACCGAGCGGGCGATGTCTTCGCTCGCGGCACCGAATTCCATGGCCATGACGGCTTCTGCGATCATGTCCTCGGCTCGGGGGCCGATGATGTGCACCCCGAGGAGGCGATCTGTTTTTGCGTGGGCGATGACCTTGACAAGCCCTTCGGTTTCCCCCATACAGCGCGCCCGTGCGGCACCGGCAAAGGGATAGGCACCGACGCCGTAGGCAATGGCCCGCTCCTTCACCACCTCTTCGGTAAGCCCGACCGACGCGACCTCCGGCGCCGTGTAGATGACCGAGGGAATGGCATCGTAATTGACCTCGCCCGGTAGACCGGCGATGCATTCCACGGCGGCGATCCCCTCGGCCGAGGCCTTGTGGGCCAGGGCCGGACCGTCGATCAGATCGCCGATGGCATAGACCCCGGAAACCCGGGTCTGATAGCGCGCATCCACTGGGACGTGACCGGTCTGCGGGTCGGTTTCGATGCCGAGCGGGTCCAGGCCGAGCCCCCGGGTCAAGGGCCGCCGGCCCACGGCCACCAGCAGGCGGTCGAAGCTCAGGGTCTCGGTCTTGTCTCCGGAGACCAGTCGGGTCCGGACCCGTCGGCGTTTGCCCGTGATCTTGGCCTCCGCCACCCGGGTATTCATCCGGAAGGCGATTCCCTGCCGCTTGAGGCTCCGATCCAGGGCCCGGGCAATCTGGCCGTCGAGGAGCCCCGCGATCCGTGGCATCATCTCGATCACGGTGACCTCGGCGCCGAGCCGCTGCCACACCGAGCCGAGCTCAAGCCCGATGTATCCGCCCCCCACCACGCCGAGACGGTTCGGAACGTCATCAAAGGCGAGCGCGCCGGTGGAGCTGACAATGCGGTCGCCGTCAAAACCGAGGCCTGGCACCTCGACCGGTTCACTGCCCGTGGCCAGAAGGATCGCCTTGGCGCTCAGTTGGGCGGCCGGTGTTCCGGAATCCGGACCGGCCACGGCCACGGTGTCGGCGGCTTCCAGTCGGGCCGTGCCGTGGACGATGGCGATGCGGTTTCCCTCAAGGAGTTTTCGGACGTTTTCCGTCAGCTCGGTCACCACCCGGTCCTTGCGGGCCATCAGGGCGGAAAGGTCCATGCTCACCTTGCCGGTGCGGATGCCGTGCTCTGCGAAGCTGTTTTTCGCCAGATGGAAGAGTTCACTGGAATCAAGAAGGGCCTTGCTCGGGATACAGCCCTCGTTGAGGCAGACCCCGCCCAGGCGCGGGGATCTTTCCACGCACGCCACCCGCATGCCGAGCTGGGCCGCACGCACGGCGGCCACATAACCGCCCGGACCGCTGCCGATAATGATCAGATCAAAGGTTTCGGTATCCGCCATGGTTAAATCTCCATCATGATCCGTTCCGGGTTTTCGATGAATTCCTTGATCCGCTTCAAAAACGTCACCGCCCCCTTGCCGTCCACCACCCGATGGTCATAGCTCAAGGCGACGTACATCATCGGCCGGATGACGATGGCATCATCGACCACCACGGGCCGCTTTTCGATTTTGTGCATTCCGAGAATGGCGCTCTGTGGCGGATTGAGAATGGGGGTGCTCAACAGTGAGCCATAGACGCCGCCGTTGCTGATGGTGAAGGTGCCGCCGGTCAAATCGGCCAGATCGAGGCGATTGTGGTTGATTTTGTCGACGGCATCGATGATGGCCTGCTCGATTTCGGCAAAACTCAAATCCTGGGCGTTGCGGATGACGGGAACGACCAGACCCCGTTCGGAGCCGACCGCGATCCCGATGTGCTGGGCATGATGAAAGACCAGATCGTCACCGTCGATAAACGCGTTGATTTCTGGAATCTCTTGAAGGGCGGCGACACAGGCCTTGGTAAAAAAGGACATGAATCCCAGGGACACCCCGTGGCGCTTGGCGAAGGCATCCTTGTAGGCGGCCCGGATGGCCATGGTCCGGCTCATGTCGATCTCGTTGAAGGTGGTGAGCATGGCCGTTTCCTGCTTTGCGGCCAGCAGCCGGTCGGCGATCCGGCGGCGCAGAGGGCTCATGGGTTTGCGGGAAATACCCCCGGAATCATCGAGGGGCGGGATCGCGGAAGGGGCCGGCGGAGCGATCGCGGCTTTCGGAGCCAGCTGCGGCACGGGACCTTTTGCTGCGGCCGGCCGGGCCGCGCTTTCGAGAAAAAGGAGCACGTCGGCCTTGGTGATCCGGCCACCGGGCCCGGTGCCGGCAATGGCGGCAACATCGATCCCCTGCTCGGCCACGAGCCGCCGAACGGAAGGTGAAAGCACCACCGAACCATCGGTTTCCAGGGTCGCCGGTTCCGGCGCCGGCAACGGCGATTGTGCCGATGCCCCGGCCTTGCGGCCGACCCTAGCCGATTCCGCCGGTAGCGAAACCGGGGCCGCGACGGGCTTAACCGTCGCCACCGGCACCTCTCCGTCCGCAGCGTCCGCCTCGATGGAGGCAACCACGGTGCCGATTGGCACGGTTTCGCCTTGAACCACCCGGATGCGCAGCACCCCGGCGGCCTCGGCGACGACTTCCAGGGAAACCTTGTCGGTTTCGATGATAAAGAGGGCTTCGTCTTTTTCCACCCGATCGCCGTCGGCTTTGAACCATTCGGCCAACAAGGCTTCGGTGACGGATTCGCCAACGCTGGGGATCTTGACATCGAATACCATTGACGCTCTCCTCGATTCGATTGAAAGCCAATCAGAAAACCACTTGAACAGGGGTCCGACCCGGCTTTTTAAGATACACGCGTGGCGGTCCTTTGCCAGGTTCTGGATCAGGCGCTTGCGTGCTGCCGTTCACCGACCGCCAGGCGAATCAGGCGGTCGTGTTCGTCCCGGAAAATCTTTGGAAAACCGGTGGCCGGACTGGCGGATTCCTTCCGACCGATATAGGCCAGGGGTTTTCCCACCAGGACTTCCAGCCGGGGCCGGACAAAGGACCATGCGCCCATGTTTTCGGGCGCCTCCTGAACCCAGCACCAGTCACGGACGTCCGGGTAGCGTGCGATCACGGATTTCAGGGCCGTTTCGGGAAAGGGATAGAGCTCTTCGATCCGCACGATGGCGATGCTGCTTTGCCCGCTTTCCGTGCGTCGCTTGATGAGATCGTAGTAGATTTTGCCACTGCAAAAGATCACGCGCACGGGGTGCTCGGTCCCGGCATCGTCGTCAATCACCGGCGAAAAGGCGCCCTCGGTCATCTCGTCGAGGGTGGAGACGGCCGCGGGCAGCCGCAGGAGGCTCTTGGGGGTCATCACCACCAGGGGTTTTCGCACCCTGGAAAGGGCCTGGCGCCGCAGCAGGTGGAAGTATTGGGCGGGGGTGGTGGGGTCGCAGACCTGGATGTTCTCCCCGGCGCACAACTGGAGAAACCGCTCGAGGCGAGCGCTGGAATGTTCCGGCCCCATCCCCTCCCAGCCATGGGGCAAAAGGAGCACCAGACCCGAGGGGCGGTCCCATTTGGCCTGGCCGGCAACGATGAACAAATCGATCACGGCCTGGGCGTTGTTGACGAAATCCCCGAACTGGGCCTCCCAGAGGGTAAAACTCTCGGGCCGGATCAGGGAGTAGCCGTATTCGAAGCCGAGAACGCTGTATTCCGCCAACAGGCTGTTGTAAACGCCAAAGCGGGCTTGGCCTTCGGAGAGGTGGTTCAGCGGCACGTATTCGCCGCCGTCCCCCGTATCGTACCAAATGCTGTGACGTTGGCTGAACGTGCCGCGGCCGCTGTCTTGGCCGCTCAACCGGATCGGCACACCGTCGGTGACCAGGGATGCGAACGCCAAGGTTTCGGCATTGCCCCAATCGATGTCCCGTCCATCCATCACGGCCTGGTGCCGCCGTTCGGTCAGCACGCCGAGCTTGCGGTGAAGCCGAAAAGTTTCGGGCACCCGGTTCAGCCGCCGGGATAGGTCCCGAATCCGTTCCGCGGAAACGCCGGTGGCCACTATCGCGCTGTCGAATTGCCCGTGAAAACCTTCCCAGTTGTCGTAGAACCGTGCCTCCGGAAAGGGGCAGGCGGTGCCGTGCACCCCGTCGTAATCCTCGTTGAGGCCGGCTTGAATCGCTTCGATGGCGGTATCGACCTCGGTCTGGGTCGCAACCCCCGCCTCGATAAGCCGCTCGGCATAGAGGGTGTGAAGGGAGGACCGGGTGCGGATCCGCACGTACATCAACGGCTGGGTGAAGTAGGGCTCGTCACCTTCGTTGTGGCCGAACCGGCGGTAGCAGACGATGTCGATGACGATGTCCTTCTGGAACGCCGCCCGCCAGGCCGCTGCCAGGCCGGCGACGTGAGCCAGGGCTTCCGGGTCCTCGCCGTGGACGTGAAACACCGGGGCCATGATCATTTTGGCGACATCCGTGGCGTAGCGGGTGGAACGGGCATCTTCGGGAAGCGTCGTGTAACCGATCTGGTTGTTGAGGATGACGTGAACAGTGCCGCCGGTGGCGTAGCCCACGAGCCGGGACATGTTGAGGACTTCGGCCACCACGCCCTGGCCGGCGAAGGCGGCATCTCCATGGATAAGAAGGGGCATCACCGTGCGGGCGCCGCCATCGCCGAAAACCTCCTGGCGGGCGCGGGTCACCCCTTCCACCACCGGATCCACCGCTTCGAGATGGCTGGGATTGTGAACGAGAAAAAGGCGCACCGGGTGGCCCCCGGCGGTCTTGACGTCGGACAGGTACCCTTTGTGATATTTCACGTCGCCGGAGCCCACAAGCTGCTCCGGATCATAGCAATTCTCGAACTCGGCAAAAATCTCGGCATAGGGTCTTGCCAAGACATGAGCCTGCACATTGAGCCGACCCCGGTGGGCCATGCCGAGAATGACCTCCCGGCAGCCGAAACCAGCGGATTGGTCGATGACGCAATCCAGAAAAGGGATCAGTCCGTCGCCACCTTCCAGGGAAAAGCGGGTCACGCCGACGTATTTTTTGTTGAGAAACTGTTCGAACAGGGCGGCCTGTTGCAGT
>JBJKPT010000100.1:0-3639 GCA_046706045.1 Desulfobacterales bacterium | reverse complement strand
ACGAACCCGCGCGGGGAGCACCCCGACACCAGGATCATGGTGAAAATCGCCAACGCGAGGGGCCGTCGGAAGCCCATGGGTCCTCCTCTTTTCGATCTCGCCGCCGGAATTCGCTTTCCCCCGGCTTCTGCCGATTCCGCAAGGGCATCCATCATCGGCGCAACCCGCAGGCACCCCCGGGATTCTTCTCCTCGGAATATCAAATGCACCTATACTGCCCACAGCCCAATCGGTGATGCAAGAAATTTCCGGCCCCCTGGGGGGTCGCTGCGTCGTTCATTGCCTCCTACTTACAAACGAATCAACGGCATCGATACCGAACGGGGCCGTCGTCCCGGCCATGTCTGGCAACATGAAGCCGCTCTATGAAAAGAGAATGGAGGGCGCTAAGGAGTGTCCATCCAAGGATCGGCAATGTTGCGTGAGTTCAAGGCGGACGGACGATTTGAACCGGAGGAATGGCGTTGCTATTTTAGGGATTCAAATCGAACGCCAGACGATGAAAGGGATTGGGCGATGATCAAAAAGCACCGCTACGGCGGCTCTGTCAAGGAACAACTCCGGTCCGCGGCCCGGGATCGGCTCTACCGGTTTTTGATGGCCGAGGGAACGGTGCGGGGAGCGATCCTCCATGGCACCCGGATGATCAACGAAATGCGCGCCAACCACGAGCTCGGCATCCTCGAGACCCTGGCCCTCGGCCACGCCTATCTGGCCGCCGGACTCCTGACGGCAAGCCTCAAGGGCCAGGACCGAATCGCCTTGCAGATCACGTGTTCCGGTCCGATCCGGGGCATCGAGGTTGAAGCCAACGCTTACGGCGAGGTGCGCGGCCACTTGAAACAGGTCCCGTTTGCGGTTGAGGCTCCGGTGGAAAGTTTCAACCTGTCCCCGTTTTTCGGTGCCGGCCTCCTGAAGATCACCAAATATTTAGAAGACGCCAAGCAGCCATTCTCCGGGCAGGTCGCCCTGGTGCACGGGTCCATCGCCAAGGACCTCGCCCATTATTTTTTCAATTCGGAACAGATCCCCACGGCTTTTTCCCTGAGCATCCAGTTCGACCCTCGAGGAGAGGCCGTCGGCGCCGGCGGCCTCTATTTCCAGGTGCTGCCCGGGGCTACCGACGAAATCGTGGCCGAGTTGGAGAACCGGGTCAGCGCCATGCCCTCCATCGGAAATGCCCTGGCCGCCGGGTCGCCCCCCGAAGCTCTGGTCCGCGATGCCTTCGGTGCCCTTGAACCGAAATTTCTCGACGATGCGCGCGTTGCATTCATGTGCCATTGCAACCTGGCGCGCATCCGCTCGATGCTCACCCTTTTGCCCATCGAAGATCTGCGTGACATTCGCAACAACGGACCGTTTCCTTTGGAAATCCGTTGCCATCATTGCAACACTGCGTATGCCGTCCCCCGTGAGGATGTTGAGAAAATATTCGCGATGCGGTATCCGAACAACTAAGGGCACATCGAAAAATACCGGGGTGGATTTTCTATGCCAATTTTTGAGGCGACCCTTTCCTCTGAAACCGCGGCGGCGGGCAAACGGACCGATGGGTGGGTGCAGGCGCGGCCGTCTTCCTCGTTTCGCCCTGATAAGGACAGCAAATGATTCGTTACGGTCGCATGGCAGCGGTTGCGGTGCTGGTTTTTGCCGGGCTTCTGGTCATGGTCGGGGCCGGGCTGGCGGCAAACGGCAACAAGCCCCCGGCCGGAGTCACGGCCTTGGATTCGGCTGCGGCGTTTTCAGCGGCCCTTGCCCGCTCGGACACGAATCTCGTGATGGTGAAATTTTATGCCGACTGGTGTCCGCCTTGCCGGACGCTCAAGCCGATTTACGAGAAACTCGCAAAAACCTTCGAAGGTCGGGTCGCCGCATACACCCTCGACGTTGATCAGCTGCACGACATCGCCGTAAAGTACCGGGTAATGGGCATTCCCACCGTCCTGTTCTTCAAATCGCGGGTGGTGGTCGATTCGCTGATCGGATTGCGACCGGAATCCGATTATGTCGACGCCATCAAGCGCCACTTGTGACGACGCCGTACAAACCCGATCCGCCCCGCGGGTCATCTCCGGAAACGAAATTTGCGCGGTGCGATTGGCATTTACGAAATTAACCGGAATCCGTTGTCGATCGCGGATCGATGAGGCTTGCGGCATCCCGCCGGCGCCTCTCAATCCTCGAGATCGAATTCCTGAAAATCGAACCAGAACCCGGTATGGCTCAGAAAATCGAGCTCGGCCTGAACCATGGCGATATGCCCTTGCTCGATCTCCAGAAACCGGGCAAACATCCGCTGACCGTCGCCGTCCAAGGTGTCCACCAATTTTTGATAAAATGCGCTGGTTTCCACTTCAACGGCCAGTGCGCGACTCAACACGAGCTTTTCGTCGCCAAGGCTTTTTCTCGGCATCCGGTCCTTGAGCCGCGCCATTTCCCGCCGGATCGCCTCCCGGGGCGGAACCACGGTATCCAGGGCCTTTACGTCCAGGACACCGGTCTGTTGCCAATGGGTAAGCCGGTCTTTCAGATAATCCACATGGTGCTGTTCGTCGAGGGCAAGGGCGGCAAAGACCTTTCGGCCGACCGGATCGGCGATCTCGTCGGCCGTGTCGCGATAAAGATCCCGGATGCGGGCTTCGTAGGTCAGGGCGTTGCGGATGGCTTCTTCAAGGGTCATGGCGATTTCCCCGTTTTCTTGGTCCGTTCTGGATGGTTCAATCATAGACGCCGACCGGGATGGGTGTAAAGGCGCCGTTTCATGATGCCGGCCCGTGGGAAGCCGGCGCCGAAACGCCAGCCGGGCGCCACCGGATGCCGGAATCGAAAAACCGGGCCACCCGATCGAGGTAGGCCTCCGGGCACCGGGATTTGTAAATCTGTTTGAGCAGATGCCGGTCGTCTTCGAATCCCCGGGCAAGGTATGACCAGACCGCCTTCATCCGATCCATCCGGTGGGCGGGACCGCAGAGCCGGTCAGCATAGGCGTCGTGAAGGGCGTCGACAAACCGGCGCACCCGCCCGGCACGTTCTTCCAACGGCACCATGGGGCCGGCTTTGATGTCGGCCGGCAAAAACGGGTCGGCAAGGGCTCCTCGGCCGATCATCCATGTGTTCACATGACCAAAGCGTTCGGCCAGGGTCCGAAACCGGGCGACCGAGCCAATATCGCCGTTGTAGACCACGGGATGGCGAAGGGCCGGGGCGGCCCGGGCAAACGATGCCAGGTCGGGTTCGCCGCCGTACTGCTGATCCCCTGTCCGGGGATGCACAATCACCGATGCCAATGGGTATCGATTGAGCACAGAGACCACCGCATCGAATTCGTCAACCCGATGCCGACCCAAGCGGGTCTTGATGCTCAAAGAAACCGGAAGCCGTGGAACGACGGCATCGAGAAATCGATCGATGGCCTCCGGATCGGGCAGCAGGCCGCAGCCCCGACCCTTTTTGGCGATCCTTGGAAACGGGCAGCCCAGGTTCCAATTGACCTCGGGATATCCAAGATCTGCCAGGCGGCCGGCCAGGCGGAGAAATCCCTCGGGATCCTTTCCGAGGATCTGGGGAACCAGGGGCCAGGCATGGTTTTCTTCGGGCAGCAGATCCCGAATCACCCGGTCCGAAATCCGTGCCCCGGAC
>JBJKPT010000099.1:0-5354 GCA_046706045.1 Desulfobacterales bacterium | reverse complement strand
ATTTTGCCGAGTGCCGAGGCGGCCCGCTGCTATAGGTAGTCAAAACGGCGGATCTCGGCGTAGGGCATGGCCCGGTCCGGAGCCTCCTCCCGCTGGGCGAGCCGGACTTCCAGCTCCTGCCAGGCCGGTGTTTCCGCGCGGATAAATCGATCCAGATCGATGATCATAGCAGTTGCCGTTGTTTGACCATTAGGTATTGGACCACCAGGGCGTGGGCGAGCCCTTCGTTTCGGGCCTGGGTGAAGCCCACCCCCCGGCGGGCCAACCGTTTGCCGATATCCCGCAATCGCTGCCAGGTTTCGTGTCCGGCCAGGGCACGGTAAATGTCGTCGATTGCCTGGACCGGCTCCCCGCCGAAGAGGGGATCGGCGTGCCCGGGCTTGAGCATGGTGGCCATCACCAGGTGTTTGCGGCAGATCAGGTCCACGTGGTCCACGAAATTTTCCGCCAGCACCGGATCGTCCAGATGGGTGAGAAAGATCACCAGGGAGCGCTTGGGGATCCGGTTGGCGACAAAGGTGAACAGGTCGTTGAAGTCCGGGCTGACCCGTTTCGGGGACAGGGTGAAGAGGGTGTCCAGGCAGGCCCGGAAATGGGCGCTGCCGGCGCCGGCCGGAAGAAAGCGGCGCACCTGATCGTCGAAGGTGACGAGCCCGAAGCGATCGCCCTGGCGTTGGGCGATCCGGCCCAGAACCAGCGCCGCGGTCACGTACCGTTCGCAGGCCGTGTCCGCCCCTTCCGGACTCCCCGGCCCTTCGGTCGGCCGCCGGGCGCCCAGTCGGGAGGCGTCGACGGCCACGTAGATTTCCTGGGTGCGCTCGACCTGGAAGATCTTGGTGACGGGGTGGTTCCGCTTGGCCGTGGCCTTCCAGTGAATGTCCTGGTAGCTGTCCCCGGGCACGTAATCCCGGAGTTGCTCGAACTCGCGGCCCTTGCCGATCACCCGCTGGGCATGAATCCCCATCCGGGGATCGTGCAGGAGGCCGGCCAGCCGTTTCGTATCCGCGAAAAGGTTCGGGTAACAGCGGACCTCCACGGCGAGATCGATTCGTTTGCGCACGTCCCAGAATCCCAGGGGAGAGGCCATTTCCACGGCCCCGGACCGAACCCGCAGGAGTCCGGTGCGCCGGGCCACCATGGGCCAGGCCACCGATGCGACGGGAGAAGCCTCGAGCCGCCGGACCTCGATCCGGGGCAGATCGGTGGAAAGCCCCGGCGGCAGCGAAAGGGCCAGGCGGAGCCGTCGGATTCCCCTGCCGTCGATCCGGAACCGGCAGGGCAGGGCATAGGGGCGGCCCTTGGCCGTGCGGACCATGGCCGCGGGCTCCATCGCCACCCGGCGCCGGCGCCGCCACCCGGCCCAGCCGTCGGCCACCGCGACCAGCGCGAGACCGAAGGCCACCGGTTCCGCCGGAAACCGGAGAAGGGGCGAGGCGGCCCACAGCGGCAAAAGGGCCGCGGCGCACCACCACACCAATCGGGAGGAGGGAACGATCATCGGGGCACCGGCACCTCCTGGAGAATCGATTCGATGACCTCGGCCGGCCCCAGGCCCTCGACCTCGTACTCGGGGCGCAGCACGAGCCGGTGGGCGATCACGGATACCGCCACGGCCTTGACGTCGTCGGGGGTGACGAAGTCCCGGCCCTCGATGGCGGCCAGGGCCCGGCCGGCCAAAAGCAGGGACTGGGTGGCCCGCGGGCCGGCACCCACCAGCACGCCCTGGTGCTCGCGGCTCCGGCGCACCACGTCCGTGCCGTAGCCCACCACGTCGTCGTGGATCCGGATGCTCTGGAGCACCGATTTCGCCGCGGCAAGGAGTTTCGGGGTCATCACCGGCTTCACCCCGCCGTCGGCCAGGACCCGCTCGGGCGCCTCGGGGCCCAGGGTGCGCCGCGCCAGATCCAGCTCCTCGTCCCGGCCGGGGTGGGCCATCGTCACCTTGATCATGAACCGGTCCCGTTGGGCCTCGGGAAGGGGATAGGTGCCCTGGTACTCGATGGGATTCTGGGTGGCAAACACCGTGAAGTGGGGGGACAGGGCATGGGTTTCCCGGTCGATGGTGACCTCCCGCTCCTGCATGGCCTGCAGCAGGGCCGACTGGGTCTTGGCCGGAGCCCGGTTGATCTCATCGGCCAGAAGAAAGGTGGTAAAGACCGGCCCCTTGACAAGTGAAAAGGCACTCTCCTTGAGGTTGTAGACGTTGGTCCCGAGGATGTCCGCGGGCATGAGGTCCGGAGTGAACTGGATCCGGGAGAACTCGCAGCCGAAGAGGTGGGCCAGCGTCCGGACCAGGAGGGTTTTCGCAACCCCAGGAACCCCCTCGATGAGGACGTGCTGGCCGGTGAAAATGGCCGCGAGGGTCATGTCCACGGCCCCGTGTTGACCGATGATCACCTTGGCCACCTCGGTCTTGGCTTTGGCGAGCACCGCATGGAGCATCTCGATGTTTCGATTCATGAAGATCTTCCTTTCGACAGCGACCGGCAGACGGCCCGATACCGGACCACGGGATCCCGGGCGTTCGGGGCATCGGCGGACAGGATCCGGCGGATCCGTTCCGTCTCGGCTCCGCCGGTCCGGGCGACGGTTTCGACACAGATATCCATGAGGTCCCGGGCCGGGATATGGCGTTTCATCAACCCCACCAGGGCATCGGTGCTGGTGTGATCGATGACGACCGCCGCATCGTCTTCGGAGTCCGGCTCGGTCTCCGGCAACAGGGGGACGGCGTTTTTCCAGGTCCAGACGGCCGCCACCAGCGCCAGCCCCCAGAACAGACCGGTCAGGTGGTATTGCCGCGCCAGGGTGGCCACCCCGGGTTGCTGGCGAATCCCGAGATGGGTTTCATCAAAGACGATCCGGGGACCTTTTCCCACGAGCCAGGAGAGAAGCGCCGGTTGCCGCCGATTGAGCAGGGCTTCGTTGCTCAAAAGAAAGGGATCTGCCGAGAGCACCACCGTTCCCTGTCCATAGGCTCGCGTGACCAGGGCGGACCCGAAGTCCCCCCGGTAGAGGGTCTTCCAGGCAGGGGGCGGGGCGATAAAGGAAAGGGCCGTGTGCCAGGGAAGGGATTCGGGCAGCCCAACGGGGGCCCCGGTGCTGCGGGAGACGCGCCCACCGGCGGGCATCCGGGCCGCCACCGTGAATCCGAACCGGAACGTGTCGACAAACGACCGGTGCGCGGGTTGAAAGGCGTCATCGTTGCCGGCGGGCGTTTTTCGCGCCGGGGGCGGGGCCGGTGTCTTGGGCCCGGCGGGCGCTTTTTCCAGATCCACCGTTTTTCCGGAGCCGGATTTCTTGGAAACGGTGCGCCGGGGCCCCTCCGGATCGAAGGCGACGACCAGCCGCCCGCCCCGGGCCACGAATCCGGCAAGGGCTTGGGCATCGACGTCCAATTCGCCCCGGCCGACGCCCAGGACCAAAAGGGTGGTCCCTCGGCCGTCGGGCAGCCGGTCGATGGGCTGTTCGAACCGGGAAACCTTCAGGCCCGGGATCTTTTCGAGGCTTTCGTAGAACCCCCGGCATCCCAGGGGGTCGCTCCGGTGGGTGCTGTATGCCGGAAAGAAATCGCCCGTCTCGAAGCGCAGGCGCATCAACTGGCTCAAGCCGTAGAGCAGAAGGAGCGCGGCCGCCAGAAGGACCCAGAGCCATGGGGTTGCCTTAGACAAGGGCAAAAATCCTTTCCTGCCGGCCGGCGAACCGGCGGGCGTCGCCGGCATCCACCGGCACCATTCCGTACCAGGCTCGATCCAGGGCTTCCGTCATCGCGGTGAAGACCGTGCACAATTCCGGGGCCTGGCCCGAACGGCGTGCGACCTCCCGGGCATATTCCCGGTTGGATTTGAAGGCGGCGACGGTGACGAGGTTTTTTTCGGCCAGGCAAGCCAGCACCGCGAGAAACCGGGCTCTCATGGCGAGAAGCCAATTGCCTTCGCCTCCGAAACCTTCGGCCAGGGCGAGCCACCGGTCGGAGGGCAGGTCGTCGGCTCGGACGCGGTCGTTTTCGATATCGGCGGCCTAAGGGATCAGCGCCTCGGGCGGTACCGGCACCGGTTCGGATTTTGGGCGCCGGCGCCGGTACAGGAAAAATGCCGCGACCAGGATCCCCGCGGCGATGGCGGCCACCGCCGACCACCGGGCGAAACCGAGCCACCGGCCGTTTGCCGGGGATTCGTTCGGCCGCGACGGCCTGTGTCTGGAAAGCCATTCGAAGAACCGCCGGATCCAGCGGCCCACGGGTTGAAAGATCCGCTTCAGGGTGCCGCCGACCCAATCGAAAAAGGATCCGAGCCACCCCGGCGAGGAAGCGACCTTTGTGCCGGTCGTTTTCAACCGGGGCATCCGCCAGGCAAAACGGGGCTGATGCATGACGTCGTCGATCACCCGGTTCAATTCGGCCGCGGAAACCCCGGCCGCCGGTGCTGTCGCGGGACCGGGCCCGGCATGGACGGACGATGCGGCCAACAGGATCGCCGCGAACCCGAAGATCCGGACCCCCCTCAAGGCCGCGGCGCGTACCAGGCCGGTGCGCAAGTCGGCGCCGGTCCGCCGGCCTTCCCCGTAAAAGCACCGGAGAACGTAGACGGTTTTGATGAACGGATCGAGGCCGAGGTAGGTCAGGGCGCCGATGGTGACGACAAAGGTGGTGTTTGCCATCCACCAGGCGCTTTGGGTAAACGGGGTCTCGATCCCCAGCAGTTTCTTGAGCAGGTAGGGCGCCGACCCGGCGGCCACGGCCAGGTTTACCAGAAGAAAGAGGCCGAGTCCGCTGACCAGAAGGAGCAGGAGGTGATTTTGCCCCGGCCAGCGCCGGGCTTCGTGCCAGGCGCCGGCCGTCAGGTCCCCCGGGCGCCGGCCCGGGGCGTCGAGGACCGAGACGTTCTGGTAAAACGCGAACCACCAGCCGAAAGGCAACGCGATCAGCACGCCCAGTGGCAGCAGGATCCAGCCCGTGGCCTGGATCAGGGACTGGTTGGCCGCGACGACGAGGATCGTCGAAAGATTCCACCTCGGATCCGGGGCGTCGGCCAACCCGGCAAGGGCCCGCCGGCAGAAGACCACCTGCCACACTTTCATCCAGACGAAGAGAACGGCCAGGCCCAGGGCCGCGGCCGAGACGTGGGCCGGGGCAAAGGCGCTCCCGCTCATGTCGGCCCAGAAGAAAAGGAAGCCGATCACGAACGGCACGGTGCCCGCATAATAGGGGGCGAGGAGCCGGACCGGCCTGGACCGCAACACCCCCAGGGCCTGCTCGGCAAGGGCCAGTGCGCCCATGGGCCGGTCGGCGGTCTTTGGCGTCATGGCCGGTCCCTCCAGGTCTGCCGCCAGATGGTGCCATCGTGGAATTCCGT
>JBJKPT010000098.1:0-2542 GCA_046706045.1 Desulfobacterales bacterium | reverse complement strand
TGAAGCCGGATGCCCCATTGAAGCCACGGTTCGGGGCGATGGTCTTTTTTTCCTCAAGGGCACCGACGCGTGGCGTCTTCCCAAGGTGCCGCGGCCCATGCAAAACCGCGGGCATCTCATCGTCAGCCAGTCGCGGCTGGTCCGCTGGATGGCCGGCGTCGCCGAAGAAGCCGGTGTGATGATTTTTCCCGGCACCGCTGGAGCGGAAATCCTGTTCGGGGGCGACGGTCGCACCGTGATCGGTGTGCGCACCGGCGATAAGGGGCTTGGAAAAGACGGACGGCCCAAAGCCAACTTTGAGCCGGGGGTCGATCTCATGGCGCGGGTCACCGTGATCGGCGAAGGCGCCCGCGGAAGCCTCATGGCCCAGGTCGCCCGGGCCCTTCCGATCCGAGAAGACCGGATGCCGGAAGTCTTCGAGCTCGGCATCAAGGAAGTCATCCGGCTGCCCCAAGCCGGCGTCCTGGCCGAACGCCCGTATAATGTCCTTCATACCTTCGGCCATCCCCTGGACCGGCACACCACCGGCGGCGGCTTTCTCTATGAGATGGCCGAAGATCGGGTGGCCCTGGGATTCCTCGTGGGCCTTGGATACCGCGATCCGGGCTTTGACCCCTACGAAGCGTTCATCCGGTTTAAGGGACATCCCCTGGTGGCCGGGATCATTCGCGGCGGCGAGGTGATCGAACAAGGGGCGCGCACCGTGTCCTCGGGCGGCTGGTACACCCTGCCGCAGCTTTCCGTGGATGGCGCCCTTTTCGTGGGAAACGCGGCGGCCATGATGAACTTGCCGGCATTGAAAGGCATTCATCTCGCCATGGCCTCCGGCATCCTGGCCGCCGAGGCCGCCATGGCCGCCGTCACCGGGAAAGACGCATCCCGGGAAGTCCTTTCCATCTATGATCGGGCCGTCCGTCAGGGCCCCATCGGTGCCGAGATGCGAAGCGGCCGCAACTGGGCCCAGGCCATGGCCAAATCCGCACCGGTCCGGTTCCTCCATCTCGGGGCCCAGTACGTCAGCGGCGGTCGGGGGTTTGTTGACCCCATGCCGACCCGGGCCGATCACCTGACCCTTGAGCCGATGAAGCCAAAAGGCGCTTCGGTCCTTGAGCCGGTGGTCTACGACGGCCGCCTCATGCTGGATCGACTGACCGGCGTGTACCGGTCCAAAACCATGCACCGGGAAGACCAGCCGAGCCACCTCCGCATCCCCGATCCGGCGCTGTGCGTAGAGACCTGCTTGCCGACCGTCGGCGCCCCGTGCACCCGGTTTTGCCCGGGCCAAGTCTATGCCATGGAAACCGACGGCCCCCTGCCCCGTTTGAAATTGACCCCGTCCAACTGCCTGCATTGCAAGACCTGCGACATCAAAGACCCGTATCTCAACATCCAGTGGACCTGCCCCGAAGGGGGTGACGGCCCCGGGTATCAAACAACCTGATGGATTGAACCGGCGGCCAGCAACCGCCATGATGGAGCGCAATTTATGGAAAAACAGAACTACGACGTCATTATTGTCGGCGGCGGTATTATGGGATCGTCTACGGCCTACAATCTTACCCGGGCGGATGCCACCCTGAGGGTGGCCGTCATCGAGCGGGACCCGAGCTATGAACGGGCCTCCACGACCCTGTCCATGGCCAATGCCCGGATCCAGTACAGCTTGAAGCAAAATGTCCAGGTTTCCCAATATTGCTTTGACGTGCTTGAAAAATTTGAAACCGAGATGGCCGCGGGTGACAATCGGCCGAACATCGCCTATCATCGGGAAGGAAATCTCTTTGTCTACGATGCCGACGGTGAACCTGCGGCCCGAAGCGCCTTTGCCATGCAGCAGGGGCTGGGCTGCGACGTCCAGTGGTGGACGCCCGAGGCGATCCGGGAGGCTTATCCCCTCTATGAACCCGACGGGATGGTGGGCGGTGTCTTCGGCCCCAAGGACGGGTATTTCGATGCCTATGCCGTGCTTATGGGCTACCGGGCCCGGGCCCGAATCCAGGGGGCCGCGTTCATCGAGGACGAAGTGGTGGATCTCATCACCGAAGGGAAACAAATGCGCGGGGTCCGGCTGAAATCCGGTGGGTCGCTTGCGGCCACCGTCGTGATCAACTGCGCCGGGGCCTGGTGCACCGAACTGGCTCGGACCGCTGGTGTGGACCTTCCCGTTCAACCGGTGAAGCGGCAATGCTTTGCCCTGGAGCCGGCGGTCAAACCCAGGGGACCCTTGCCTTTGACGGTCCTGCCCTCGGGGATTTACTTCCGCACCGAGGCGGGGGGCATCGTCCTCGTGGGAAAATCCATGCCCGAAGACCCCATCGGTTTTGACTTCTCCTGGGACCGGAAACGGTTTATGGATTACCTCTGGCCCGAACTGGCGGAATTCGTACCCGCCTTCGAATCCCTGAAACTCGTTCGGGGCTGGGCCGGGCTCTATGCGGTGAACACCCTGGATGGAAACGCCATCCTGGGTGAATGGCCGGAACTGAAGGGATTTAATCTGGCCAACGGATTTTCAGGCCACGGCCTTCAGCAGATACCGGCC
>JBJKPT010000097.1:0-4599 GCA_046706045.1 Desulfobacterales bacterium | reverse complement strand
TCTGGCTCCCCAGCACGGACTCGAACCGCGGACCCGATGGTTAACAGCCATCTGCTCTACCGACTGAGCTACTGGGGAATGAATCGGTCGTCAACCGTTCCAACGCAGGGCCGAACCCGGCCCTCGTCGAAAGCCCGCTATATACTAAGGCCGGGTTTGCCCGTCAATAGAAAAAAGGAGGCGGCTCACCCGCCCCGGGTCTTGATCCATTGCCGTAGCCGCATGAGGTCCGAACGATTTCCGGACAACCGTCCCGTCAGTTCGAAATCGCCCACCTCCACGAGGCTCCCCCAGAACCGGGCCATCTCCCGCACCTTGGGAAGGAGTGCCCCTGCCGCGTTTTTCCCGCCGATCACCCCATAGGGAGCCACCGCGACCCCGCGGCCGAGGAGCACCAATCGCAGCAGGGCATAAGCCCTGGGCATGTGGTCTGCGGAGGTAACGAGGAGGATGGATCTGGGGCCGGTGCCGGCAAGGAGACTCCGGGTGCAGAGCGCGTCTTCAAAGGTCGTGCGATCAAACAAACACCTCCCCGGAATGATCTCGGGTCGAAATTTCGCCCCGGCGGCTTCAAACCGCGTCAGTTCCTTTTCGTCCACCCCCGGCACGAATACCGCAGGGGCAATCCCCTTTGCCGCGAGCTCGAACCCGGCACGCAACCGGCACGGCTCGCCCCGGAAAATGACGATGATATCGGAAGGCGCCGCCGCGCCGCCGGGACGGGAAAGAAAATAAAAATAGACCGACTGGAGAACCAGAACGGCGACGATCGTTACCGATGCCCACCCTAGGAAACGTTTTAAACACCGCCGCGTTTTTCGCATTTCTCATGAATTCGGTTTAAGCATTTCGTTTGTCTGCGAAAATCCGCCTGGTTCCGCGGCCAATGACGATTCAAATTCAGCCATAGTAAAGAAATCACAATACCGGAAAACCGAGATGTCAACCCATTCGAGAACCCCAACCCACCGTCGAGGTTTCAATAAAAAGGCTCCCATCCGAAGCGGCCGATCACCAACCGGCAATTTGGCGCGGGCCAAGGCGAACGGACATTTTCCCCCGCAGGAGCAGCGGGCGCCTTTACCGGGGATTCACCACGATCCGCTCCACACAGAAATCGGGCAAGAAGGCCGTTTGAAAGGGGTCCGATCGATCCGAAATCGATCGCGGCCAAGTGTACCAAAAACGGACGCCTCCCGCAAATGGTGCGGGAGGCGTCTTGTCATCGAATCGTCCGGGTCTTTACGCGGCCTTGTGGATCTTGACGGCGCAGACCTTGTACTCGGGAATGTCGCAGACCGGGTCGAGGGCCGCGTGAGTCAGCCGGTTGGCCGCGGCGAGCGCGTAATGGAACGGGATGAACACCGTTCCGGAGGACGCCTTGGTGGAGACGTGGGCTCGGGCCTGAATGTGACCCCGCCGGGAAATGACTTCCACCATGGAGCCGTCTTCGATACCCATCTGCTGGGCATCGGTTGCGGCCATCTCGACGAAGCTCTCCGGGGCACGATCGTTCAATCCGGCGCTTTTCATGGTCATCGTACCGGTGTGATACTGGTAGAGCAGTCGGCCGGTGGTGAGATAAAACGGGTACTCGGGGTCCACCAACTCGGCGGGTTGCCGGTAATCGATCGCGTGAAAAAGCCCCTTTCCCCGGGAGAACTGATCCTTGTGAAGGATCGGGGTGCCGGGGTGCTCGGGCGTGGGGCACGGCCAGTGCAGGCCCGTTTCCTCGATCCGGGGATAGGAGATCCCGGCATAGGACGGGGTGACCCGCGCGATCACTTCAAAGATCTCCTCGGCCGAGGCGTACTCCATCGGAGCCCCCATGTGCCGTGAGAGGTCGCAAACGATCTGCCAGTCCTCCCGGGCCTCGCCCGGGGCCGCCACGGCCTTTCGCAGGCGCTGGACACGGCGTTCCGTGTTGGTGAAGGTGCCGTCTTTTTCGGCAAAGCACATCGAGGGAAGCACCACGTCGGCGATTCGAGCGGTTTCGGTGAGGAAAATGTCCTGGACGACCAGAAACTCCAGGTGCTTCAAGCTCTCCTCCACGTGATTCAGGTCCGGATCCGACACCATCGGGTTTTCGCCGATGATGTACATGGCCTTGAGGGTTCCGGCATGGGCCGCGGGCAGCATCTTGGTCACCGTGAGGCCCGGTTTGCCCGATAGGCCGGCCATGGACCAGGCGTCTTCCATCTTCTTTCGAATCTCGGCACCCGCCACCGACTGGTACCCGCTGAAGACGTTGGGAAGCCCCCCCATGTCGCAGGCCCCCTGCACGTTGTTCTGGCCCCGCAAGGGGTTCACCCCGGTGCCGGGCCGGCCCATCTGGCCGCAGAGCATGGCGAGATTGGCGAGGCTTTTCACGTTGTCCGTGCCGCTGGTGTGCTGCGTGATGCCCATGCAGTAGCAAATGCTTGCCGCCTTGGCGCCGGCGTACATCCGGGCCGCGGCACTGAGCTCGGCGGCGGGAATGCCGGTGATCGCTTCCACCCGTTCGGGGGTGTAGGCGCTGGCGGTCTTTTTCAGGGCCTCGAAATTTTCCGTCCGTTTTTCGACAAACGCCCGGTCGTAAAGGTTTTCGGCGATGATGACGTTCATCATGCCGTTGATCCAGACCACGTCGGTGCCGACCTTCGGCCTGAGGTACCGGCGTGCCAAACGGGCGATGTTCACCCGGCGCGGGTCCACGACGATCAGTGAGGCCCCTTGGCGGGTGACGGCCCGCTTGATGTAGGTTGAAAGCACGGGATGGTTTTCCGTCGTGTTGGATCCGGTTACCAGAATCACATCGGCCTCTTCGATGTCGCCGATGGTATTGGTCATCGCGCCACTTCCGAATGCTGCGGCCAGACCGGCCACGGTGGAGCTGTGTCAGAGACGGGCGCAGTGGTCGATGTTGTTTGTTTTGAGTACCCCCCGGGTGAACTTGTTGGCGATGTAGTTTTCCTCGTTGGTGATCCGCGCCGAAGAAAGAACCCCGATGGCATCGCCGCCATGGGTGTCCCGGATCTCTTTCAACCGGGCGGCCACCCGATCGAGGGCCTCCTCCCAAGAGGCTTTCCGGAACCCGTCGCCTTCGCGGACCAGCGGCGTGGTCAGCCGCTCCCCGGAATGAATGAAATCGAATCCGAAACGGCCCTTGACGCAGAGGCTCCCGTAGTTGGGCGCAACGTCTTCGACACCGGTCACCTTGACCACCCGGCCTTCCTTCACGTGAAGCCAGAGCTGGCAGCCGACCCCGCAGTAGCTGCACGTGGTGCGCACCTTTTCGGTCTCCCAGGGCCGGACCCGGTAACGCGCATCCTTTTCCACCAGTGCGCCCACCGGGCACGCCTGAACGCATTCGCCGCAAAAAACGCAGTCCGAATCCCTCAGGGGCCGATCGCCGGCGGCGATGATCTTGCTCTCGGCGCCGCGGTAGCCGAAACTGATGGCATTGTTGACCTGCACCTCGTTGCAGGCCTGAACACAGCGGCCGCATTTGATGCATCGGGAAAAGTCGCGCACGATGAACGGGTTCACCGTTTCCATCGGATACGGCGAGGCCGTGGCCGGAAAGGCTTCGCCGCTGACCTCATACCGGTTGGCCAGATCCTGAAGCCGGCAGTCCCCCCAGACCGGGCAGAGATCTTCGGCCCCGCCGGCCGCTTTGACCTGACGCTGGTAGCGTTCCCAGTCCTGGCCGGGGACCCCGTGGGCCGCGCAATTGTGGTTGCCCGAGGTCAACATCAGCTCGATGATCTGCCGCCTGGCCTTGACGACGGCCGGGGACTCGGTCTGTACGACCATATTCTTTGCGGCCGGCGTGGAACAGGCGGTCAGAAGCGTACGGGCTCCTTCGACCTGCACCACGCAGACGCGGCACGCCCCGGTCGGGGTGGTGCCTTTCAGGTGGCAGAGGGTCGGCACATCGATCCGGTTCCGGCGACAGACCTCGAGGATCGTTTCACCGGGCTCAAACGCCAGTGAATTGCCGTTGATGGTGATGATCGGTTTTTCGCTCATGATTCCGGGTTCGTCTCCTTGCATGGGGTGGTCCGCCGGCTCCGGCCGATGGACGGAAACATTGGGGCCGCGCAGGGCGAACCCTTCGAACCGCCTTGAAAACATGAAGGCGTCCCGGCGGGATCGGCGCGCGCACCTTGAACTCGCGGATGATCGCGAGAAGCGCTATGGGTAAACCCTTGTTTCTATATGTGGGGGATCGGAGTTTGTCAATCGACGGCGGGGTGCGCCGCAAGGGGGTGCATCCGCGGGTTTTCCCGGAGGGGAAGGCGAATCGGGAAGAACCGGTCGGCGGTCGGCGGTTCTCTGCGAAGGCGGAAAAGTCGCTACCGAGAACCGACCGTAACCGCCATGGACGAACCATACAAAGCCGGCCGCCGAGGCCCCTTGAGGATCGGGTCAGGCCTCCGGAAACACGCCGAAATCGAGCCGCCGGGCCCGGATGTGGGCGGCGATCGCCGCGACGAACGCTTCGGTGGCCAGGCCGTAGCGGACGGCGCCGTCCAGGGTGCGCACGGACAGGGTGCCGGTCGCCTCTTCCTTGGGGCCGATGGTAACGATCAACGGAACGTTGGCCAGCTGCGCGTC
>JBJKPT010000096.1:0-3904 GCA_046706045.1 Desulfobacterales bacterium | reverse complement strand
CCGAAGCTTGTCGATGGCATCGGAGGCATTGGAAATCAGCTCCCGAAGAAAAATTTCCGGGTTGGAATAAAGCGAGTTGATGATGAGATGGAGCAGCTGCTTGACTTCGGTCTTGAATTCGTGGGTTTCTTTCCGTGCGGTCATGGTGTGCGTCGTTCCTCCTGAATCGGAATGTAAGGGATACGGGTAATTTTCGCAGAAAATGCGCGTAAAATCAGCATTGTCAAGGTGCTGACACCCAGGTTTTCACGAATGAATCCGGGCGCTTTGACCTGAATCGACCCTGCAGCCGGCAGCGGAACGGCGCCAATCCCTCACCCGGTTGCCGAAAAAAAACGAAAGGGATAAACGCATGTCCGGCCGAAAATCGTATAATAAAGCCGATGACGGATGAACACGGTAGCGGCGTTTCGGAAAGGAGACCACCCCATGACGTTTGAAAAACTCGATCGCACGGATCGCCCCCTGTACGGGCCCCGAAAACTCCTGTTGTGCGGTTTTTCCGCCGAGGCCCATGCGCCCTTTGCCCGGCTGATCGTCCTCGCCGGCATCGGGGAACTTCCCCTGGTCTGGGTTGCCGCAACCCAGGCCGATCAACCGGTGTCCGCGTTGTTGGCGCTTCCCGACGGCGCCGGAACCGGCATCGCCTCGAGCCTGCCGCGGGCCATCATCGCATCCGGCATCACGGAAAAAGAGCTCCATTGGCTGATGGCGGGTGCCCGCGAGGCACGGATCCCGGCCCTTCTCTGGGCCACCGTGACGCCGAGCGCCGAACACTGGACCATCGGCCGGCTGCTAAAAGAACTTTCCGCGGAACGGGATGCCTTAAACGCCTCGGGCCGGGGTACGAGCAAATGAACGTCAACGGATCCGGACCGTTTCGGCCGTTGCCGGAACCGGCCGCGGCAGCCGGATGCACTGCACCGCCGCGAAGGAAACGACGCTCATCGCCGCCCCTCCCAGAAAAACCCACCGGTAATCGATCAGCCAGATCGCGCCTCCCAGGGCCGGGAGCACCACGGCGGCGATGTGGTTGATCGTAAAGCCCACGGCCATGCTCGGCGCGATGTCCTTGGGGTCGCCCACCTTCTGGAAATAGGTGCGGATCGCGATGTCAAAGTTGAAGAAGATCTGGTCGAGCACGTAGAGGACGGCGACCACCAGCCGGGACCCGGTGAAGGCGTAGGTGATGAAGATCGCGACGAGGCTCGAATATTCCAGGGAGAGCAGCTTTCGCTCTCCGAAACGGATGATCCCCGTGCCGATTCGGGGGGTGAGGAAGTAGTTGATGATGTTGTTCAACACGAAGAGCAGGGTGATCTCGGCGACGCTGTAGTGGAATTTCTCCACCAGGAGGAAGACGGCGAAGGTCGCGAATATCTGCCTCCGGGATCCGGCCATGAATGTGAGAAAGTAAAAGAGCCAGTATTTCCGGCGAAAGATCATCTTCTTGTGCAGGACCGCGAGGACTTGGTGCGTCGGGTTCTGGGTGAACCCCCAAATGGCGACAAGCCCGATCAGACCGCCGATGGACAGATAGGTTCCGGTGTAGCCGAACCACCGGTCCAGGACCCAGATCAAAAGACCGATCCCCACGTTGGATGCCGCCGCGTAGGAACGCTCCTTGCCGAAAACCCACGGCGCCGTTTCCCGGTCGAAGTACTGGAGGGTGAGAGACTGGTTGGTGGTCTCGTAGTAATGAAAGCCGAAGCTCATCAGCACGGTGGTCAGGGTCAACCCTGCGTAGGAGGGGAAAAACCCGGTGATGGCCACCCCCGCCCCCAGAAACAGCACGGAAAGCGCCGAGAGCCGATGTTCGTCCAGGATGCGGATGGCGAAAATCACCAGCAGGGTGAGAAACCCGGGGATCTCGCGAAGGGATTGAATGATTCCCACCTGCCGCCCGTTCAAATGGGCCACGTCCACGGCGAAGTTGTTGAACAGCGTGCGCCAGGTCTGCAGCCCGACGGTGGACGCCACGGTCAAGACGATGAGGTAGCGGTACATGGCCGTGCGGGTGGCGCGCTCCATGCCGAAAGGCCCTTTCTTTCAGTAGGGAAACGGATGGCCGCGGACGGCGTCTGGTGCCCGCGGCGGCCGGTGAACCCGTGGCTCTTATCGCGAATCCGTACCGAAAGACAAGCCGTTTGATCGGGGAGATCGTGGAATTGAAACCTGCGGCAACGGTGCGCCATCGTGGATAGCGCCCATCCGGAAACGGCCCTTTTACGCGATTTCTGCGTCGGGGGATCGATTTGAATCCTCGAAATAGCCCGAGCTATTCCTCCGGTTCAAATCGTCCGCCCGCCTTGAATTCACGCAAAATTGCCTGTCCTGGGATGGGCACTGGAGAGGCATGATTCAGGAACCGATCCGCTTGTCCGGGTGGCCCTTGCGACGACGGATGACGTTGCCGCCGCCCGCGGGTCGTTCCGCCTGCGGCGCCTTGGATGACGATTCCTTGTTGAGGTTTTTTTCCAGCAGATCCTGCAGCAGGGAATCCAGCCGTTTGAGTTTTTCTTCGTCCATAGGGATATCGGGTGCACCTGAACGCTTGCCGTTCCGATTTCCGAACAAACACCGAAGGCTCCATCGGATCCAGGCAAGGCGAAGTGTCGGTTGAAGGGTCCCCTGACTCGGGCGTCGGTCCCGTCGCTCAAGGGACGCACCGAGACGACCGGCGTGCCGGGTTGAAATGACGCCGGTTGGAATTACAATGGGTCATCGGCTGCCGGTCCAATCGACCCGCAGATGGGTATTCAATCGATCATCACATCCATAAAACCAAGGAGAAATCAATGACCCATTGCATCCGCTTCCATAAAACGGGCGGACCGGAGGTGCTTCGGTGGGAATCCTGGGACCCGGGAACTCCCGGCCCCGGAGAAGCACGGGTTCGTCACCATGCCGTCGGCCTCAACTTCATCGATGTCTACCACCGCAGCGGCCTCTATCCGATGGCCCAACTTCCGGCCATTCCAGGCATGGAAGGCGCCGGCGTGGTCGAAGCCGTGGGCGAGGGCGTGACCGAGGTCGCCGTGGGCGACCGGGTGGCCTACGCCGGGCTGCCGCCGGGGGCCTATGCCGAGGCGCGCCGCATTCCCGCCCATCGGCTGGTCCGGCTGCCCGAAACGATTGCCTTTGATCAGGCGGCGGCCATGATGCTGCAGGGAATGACGGCTCGATACCTGCTTTTCGGCTGCTACCGGGTCGGTTCCGGCGACACGATCCTCATCCATGCCGCCGCCGGCGGGGTCGGCTCCATTGTCTGCCAATGGGCGCGGCACCTGGGGGCCACGGTCATCGGTACCGTGGGTTCCAAGGAGAAGGCCGAGATCGCCCGGTCCAACGGGTGCCAGCACCCCATCGATTACCGCAACGACGATTGGCCCCGCCAGGTCCGGGAGATCACCGGTGGCCGAGGCGTGGATGTCGTCTACGACTCCGTGGGCCAGACCACGTTTTTCAAGTCCCTCGACTGCCTCAGGCCCATGGGCATGATGGTCTCCTTCGGGCAGTCGTCGGGATCGGTGCCGGCCTTCGATTTGTCCGCCATCGCCTCCCGCGGCTCCCTCTTTCTGACCCGCCCGAGCCTGATGACCTACACCGCCGCCCGGGAGGATCTGCTGGCGCACGCCCGGGATCTTTTTGACGTGGTCGCATCGAAAGCGGTCCGGATCCGGATCGGCGGCACCTACCCCCTTGCCGAGGCCGCCCGTGCGCATGCGGACCTCGAAGCCCGGAAAACGACCGGGTCGGTGGTTCTCGTTCCCTGAACCGGAAGCGCCGGAGAGGCGTGCCGCGTTGAGGACCGGGCAGGGGTGAAGAGCCCTTCGCCCCTACCGGATTTCCCGCTCCGCCGCCCCTCCGGTGGGCGCGTCCTTTTCGGCGCGACCGGTCTTGA
>JBJKPT010000095.1:0-3094 GCA_046706045.1 Desulfobacterales bacterium | reverse complement strand
GAATTTCCGCCAGTCGGTAGGTGCTTTTATCACTTAGGGACAACTCGCTGCGGCGGCCGAAAATCCGCACGGCCTTGCTGTTGATTTCCACCTCGAGGTTGTCTTTTTCCACACCGGCGATTTCGGCGAGGACAATGACTTCTTCCGGGGTTTCGATGATGTCCATCTGGGGCACCCAGTTGGGTTCGCGGGAAGAAAACATCGGACTGACGGGGCGAGGCCGAAACAAGTGGTCAAGGGTGCGGTCAAAGGAGGATCCCATGGCCTCGAGGTTGTTTCCGAATCGGATTTTGATGTAATCCATGAAACGACTCCTAGCGCGGTTTCGGGTGGGGCGATCAGTGGCGTTAAACCTAACATCGACGATGTTTTTTGTAAAGCGGCCGCGGCGGACAAGGGGCTGCCGGCCAGCGGTTCGGCCGCTTGACAGGGTTTTTCCGCGTGTTAGTCTTTCCTGAATCAAGGGTCGCCGCAAACCAGTCGAGATGGATGAGACCAGCCAAGGAGGTGAGGTATGTCGATTATCAGATGGGACCCGTTCCGAAACGTCGCCACGCTGCAGGACCGCATCAACCGGATGTTTGACGACGCCTTCGAGCGAGCGGGCCAGACGGGTGCGGATGTGGCCATGTGCGACTGGGCGCCGCAGGTGGACATTCACGAGACGGCCGAGGGGCTTTTTATCGAAGCGGATTTGCCGGGCGTGGAAAAAGAGGATGTGCTGGTGGAGATCAAAGAAAGCGTGCTCACCCTGCGCGGCGAGCGTCGATTGACCACGGGCTTGAAAGAAGACCAGTACATCCGCAAGGAGCGTTGTGTCGGGTCCTTTCATCGTGCCTTCAACCTGCAGTTTCAGGTTGATCCGGAAAATATCCGGGCAAGTTTCAAAAATGGGGTGCTGCAGATCGTGGTGCCCAAACCGGAAGAAGAAAAGGTGCGACAGATCAAGGTTGACATCGACTAGACCGAGTGCATGGACAAATAGTTCTTCTTCGTGGTTTCCGCCTTGGGTGCTTTGATTTCAATCCTCAAAATGACGCATCCGCGGATGGGCGTTGCCTGTTCGTGGACGGACAGGGATTAAGCGGGCAGATCGGGTTCCCCTTTTTTCCCGGAATGACGCCGCAGGAATGACGCGGTTCCTGTGGCGTTTGTGTTTATGGACCCACCCCCCGGTGGTTTGCGTCTCAACCGGATTTCAAAACCGTTAAAATTGGGTTTGACAAGGGAGGCAATTGCGTCAAAGGTTTTGCGGAATGCCGGTAACTTTTGGAACTGAACCCCGCCCGACATTAAGCGGGGGGCCGGGACAGGTAAAGGCGGCGATGATTCGGATCGAAAACCTGGATAAACATTACAAGCGGGTTCACGCGTTGAAGGGCGTAAGCCTCAACATCCCACCGGGCGGGCTTTTTGCCTACCTCGGTCCCAACGGGTCCGGCAAGACCACCACCATCCGCATCCTCACCGGGCTCACCGCCCCGAGCAGCGGGGATGCGTATTTAAACGGTCATTCCGTCCGAACCGATCCCCTGGAAGCAAAAATGCAGTGCGGGCTCGTGCCCCAGCACATCAACCTGGACAACGAACTGACCGTGGCCGAAAACCTGGACATCCATGGACGATTGTTTCGCATGCCACGAGCCCGGCGCCTCGAGAGCATCGCCGAATTGCTGGATTACATGGAGTTGTCCGAAAAGCGAAACACGCTGGCCAAACATCTCTCCGGCGGGATGAAGCGCCGGGTGATGATCGGCCGGGCCCTGATGCACCGGCCCCGGATTCTTTTTCTTGACGAGCCGACCGTGGGGCTCGACCCCGCCATCCGCCGGCGGATCTGGTCCTCCATAAAAAAGATCCAGGCCGATGGGACGACGATTTTTCTGACCACCCACTACATCGAAGAGGCGGAGTTTCTCGCCCAACGGGTGGCCTTTCTCGATGAAGGCCGGATCGTGGCCCTGGATACGCCCCGGCGACTCATGGATAACCTTGGGGCCTGGGCGCTGGACGAGATGGCGGATGGACAGATTCATACCCGCTATTTCGCCTCGCGGGAGGACGCCCGGAACGATATTTCGATCCGGACCAACGGGTTTGCCCTCCGGCGGGTGAATCTCGAAGACGTGTTCATTTCCCTGACCGGAAAGAAGGTGACCCCATGAGGGGCTGGTATGCCGTTTACCTGCGAGAGGTTTTGATTTTGCGGCGAAAGGTTTTCAAACAGCTCGCCTCCATGGCCGTCTCACCGTTGCTCTATCTCCTGGCCTTCGGCTACGCCATGGGCCGGGGCGTAAAGGTCCACGGCCACCCCTACGTGGAATTCCTCATCCCGGGCCTTGTCGCCATGTCGAGCATGACCCAGGCTTTTGCCATCGCCAGCGAAATCAACATCGCCCGTTTCTATTGGCATATTTTCGAAGAATTCCAGTCCGCTCCCCTCTCCAATCTGGCCTACGTGAGCGCAGAGGTCCTGGCCGGCATCACCCGGGCGCTCATGGGGGTTGCGGTCATCTTGATCATCGCCTTCGCTTTCGGTATCGTATTGTCTTATAATTTTTGGTTTTGGCTGGCGATCCTCGCCAACGCCGCGGTTTTTTCCGCCGTGGCCGTCTGTGTCGCCATGCTGGTGACCTCCCATTCCGATCAGGTGCTGGTCACCAATTTCATCATCACGCCCATGGCGTTTCTGGGTGGCACTTTTTTTCCCGTGGACCGAATGCCGGAATGGGCTCAATGGGCGCTCGGATTCCTGCCCCTCACCCATGCCGCCAGGGCGATTCGTGCGGCTGCCTTTCGTGAAACGCCACCCATGCATTCCTATTTCCTGCTGGCGGCCCTGACGGCGATTGTCTTTTTCATCGCCCTTCTCTGCGTGAACCGGGCAAGGGATTGATGGGCGCCGATGGGATGAATCGCTTGGAGCCGTTCCATTCTCGGCCAGAGGGGGCAATTACGAGACGCGTCGTGACCGATCGCGAAGGGCGCCGTCGGTCGTCGGCATAAATCCGGACATTTCAAACCATGGAGGAATCCGCGTGAAAGAAAAAACTCAAAAAAACGTATACACCGCTTTTATCGGGGAGGCGAAGGC
>JBJKPT010000094.1:0-5718 GCA_046706045.1 Desulfobacterales bacterium | reverse complement strand
TTGCGAGACCGACGGCTTTGACGAGCCATGGTCGGCTGCCACCGTCGCTTGACACCTCCAGCGACCAACATCAACACACGCTTCGAAAGGAGAACGAATGTTCGCGAAATTCAAGAAAGGGGGCTGGTGGGCTTTAGCGGCCATGCTATCCATTTGTCTCTTGACGGCCGCTCCCGCATCGGCTGCCGCTCCGGTCTTCGGCGGCACCCTCAACGTCGCGATGGACGTGGATATCAAGAGCCTAAATCCTTACAGTCTTGGCTGGCAAAGCCATGAGGTGCTCAGGCAGATATTCGAAGGTCTCGTGGAAGTCGACGACGGCATGGGCATCATCCCCGGTCTGGCCTACAAATGGGACATATCCCCGGACGGACTGACCTACACCTTCCACCTGCGAAAGGGTGTCAAGTTCCACAACGGCCAGGAAATGACCGCCGAAGATGTCAAGGCAAGCCTTGACCTTTTGAGGCGATCGGCCATCAAAGACAAGTTCAAAACCATGCGCGACGTTGAGATCGTCGATCCCTATACGGTCCGCGTTACCCTTTCCAAACTCACGGCGACGTTTCTCATCAACCTGGCGAACCCGGAAACGGTGGGCATCATGCCCAAAAGTGAAATCGAAAAAGAGGGCGACAACATCCAGCACCCGATTGGAACCGGGCCGTTCATGTTCGAAAAATGGATCCCGGACCGTTACGTCATACTCAAACGTTTCCCCGACTACTGGGGCGGAGAAGGCAAAACCACCGGAACCGGCGGGGAAAAAACCGCGTATGTCAACGAGATCGTGTTTCGCCCCATGACCGAGCGGGCGGTGCGGGTCTCCGCTCTGGAAGCCGGGGACATCGATTTGTGCTTCATCCCCAGCGACCAGCGCAAGCGCCTTGAGGCAGACCCGAACATAGTGATCAAAGGGACCGGTCCGACCTTCGAATTCTGGAATTTCTGGTTCAACTGCAAACCGGGCAGGCCGTTTAGCGACCTCAACCTGAGAAAAGCCTTTGCCTACGCCGTCAACCGCCATGACATGCTGATCGCCACCAACGGCGGCACGGGATCCGTGACCAATTCCGCCTTTCCCAAGTTTTCGTTCTGGTACACCAAGCACATGGCCCATGCCTACGGCCCCCGGTACAACCCGGAGAAGGCGAAGGAGTATTTGAAAAAGAGCCATTACAAGGGCCAGGTCATCAAAATCATCACCAGCAAAGGGTACGCGGCCATGGACAAGCAAGCCGTGGTTGCCCAGGCCGAGCTCGAGAGGGTGGGTATCCACACCGAACTGGAATACCTCGACTGGTCATCTCTTTTCGCAAAATACAAATCCGGTGATTTTGACGTGGTATCTTATGGTTACGGAGCTCACGCAGACCCGGATTTCTTCTATTCCCGGCTGACAAGCCAAAACACCTTTAACGGATGGCACAACGCGCGCTTCGACCAACTGGTCGCCGCCGCCCGCGCCACCACCGATGTACAAAAGCGCAAAGCGCTCTACGACCAGGCTCACGAGATCCTGAACCAGCAAATTCCCCTGATGTTCACCTTCTCGGAAGAGTATTTTTACGGCCTCAACAAAAGAGTCCACGGCTTCAAGCCGTGGGGTGCGGTATTCATGCGCCTCTGGAATGTCTGGCTCACGAAGTAGTGCTCGCCAAGAAAACCCAACGCCGGCGACGTCGCAAGCGCAAAGGTGAAGAAGCCCCGTTTGACCGACGCGCCGGCATTTTTCCGGGAGTCGCCCACCAACCCGCCCCCGACCACCCATCGTTTCAGGAGTCCGGATGAGCCTTGCCTACATGTTGAAACGGCTGGTCGCCGCTGTGCCCGTGCTGATCATCGTTTCGTTGATTACCTTCCTGTTCATCCACATCATTCCCGGAGACCCGGCGGTGAACATGCTGGGCCGCAATGCGACCCCGCAGGAAGTGAGCGCCTTACACCTGAAGATGGGGTTGGACCGTCCCATGCCGGTGCAGTACGCCGATTGGCTTGGGAGGGTGCTTCGAGGGGATCTGGGGACCTCCATCATTACCGGTCAGCCCATAACCGAAGCCATTGGCCAACGGCTGCCCCACACCCTGGCCCTGGCCTGCCTTGCGATTCTGCTGTCCATCGTCATCGCCCTGCCGTCGGGGATCCTGGCCGCCATGCGCCAGAATACGCTTACGGATCGCTTGGTGATGCTCTTTTCTCTGGTGGGCGTCTCCGTGCCGAGCTTCTGGTTGGGGATTCTTTTCATCATCTTCTTTGCCGTCAAGTTGCAGTGGTTTCCAGCCGCTGGATACGTGTCGATCTACGATCACTTCTTCCAGGGATTGCGCTACCTGCTGCTTCCGGCGACATCCCTCGCGCTGGTGATGGCCGCCGTCTCGGCCCGCATGTCCCGCTCGGCAATGCTGGAAGTGATGCGCCTCGACTACATGCGCACCGCAAGGGCCAAGGGGCTCGGCCGCTGGGCGGTGGTCATCCACCATGGGCTGAAAAACGCCATGATTCCGGTGGTGACGGTCATCGGGCTGGATTTCGGCTGGCTGCTTGGCGGCACGGTGATCATCGAAACGATATTCGGGATTCCAGGTATCGGCAAGTTGGTCATCTTCGCCATCCTCAACCGCGATTACCCCGTCGTTCAGGGAGTGATCCTTTACATGGCCGTCATCTACATGCTGGTCAACATGGCGATAGATTTCATCGTCGCATCGCTGAACCCGCGCATTCGCTACTGAGCCCTTTGGAGGAAACCCTTGTCCCGATCCCGAAAACGCAGAGGCCGCCTGTGGCATTCCCTCATGCGCAACCCCCTCGCCCTGCTGGGTTTCGCCATTATCGCGTTGCTGCTCTTTCTCAGCATTACGGCCCCCTACATCGCACGGTTTGACCCGAAAGCCATCCACATCCTGGACCGCTTCAAGGCCCCCAACGCCCGGTACTGGATGGGAACCGACGAATTCGGTCGGGACATCTACAGCCGGGTCGTCTATGGATCCAGGGTTTCAATGCTGATCAGCACACTGGTGGTGTTGGTTTCAGGGGTGAGCGGCACGGTCATGGGGCTCTGGTCGGGCTACTACAAGGGGGTGATCGACTTCGTCATCATGCGCGTCACCGACGGGCTGTTGGCCTTTCCAGCCCTGTTGCTGAGTCTCGCCATCATGGCCGCCCAGGGGCCCAGCACATTGAACCTGGTCATCGCCTTGGCGATCGTCTATGTGCCCGGATTCGCCCTCCTGACCCGCAATTCGGTGTTGGCGATCCGCGAACAGGAATATATCGAAAGCAGCCGTGCCATCGGGGCAGGAAATTTGCGGATCATGTTCGATCATGTGCTTCCCAATTGCATCCCCCCGCTGATTGTCCAGGCCACAGTGGTCTTCGGCTATGCGATTTTATCCGAAGCCGCCTTGAGTTTCCTGGGCTTTGGGGCCCCGTCGAAGGCCAGCTGGGGAGCGATTTTAAGCGATGGGCGCGACTGGATTTTTAGTGCCCCCTGGATTTCCATCTACCCGGGGTTGGCCATATCCCTCTTCGTCCTGGGGGCCAATCTCGCCGGCGACGGACTCCGGGACATCCTGGACCCCCGGATGCAATGATCGATTCAACCGAGAAGGGGTACCAAGTCATTCCAAAACGGGTAAACGTCCATATGGCGGATCCATCGGTTCGAAAAACAACCATGACGGATGCGGATTTGCGACCGTTGCTGGCGTGCAGGGGGCTGAGGGTTACCTTCAGCACGCATCAGGGCGAACTGTGCGCCCTGGACGGCATTGACCTCGAAATCGCCCGGGGCAAGATCGTGGGGGTGGTGGGAGAAAGCGGATGCGGCAAAAGCCTGACGGCCTTATCGATCATGGGCCTGCTCCCGGATTCCGCCCGTATCCGATCCGGACGGATTTACTTCGAGGATCTGGAGTTGACGTCCATGACCGAGCGCCGCTTCCAATCCCTGCGCGGGAACCGGATTTGCATGATTTTTCAAGAGCCCATGACCTCCCTGAATCCGGTCTATAAAATCGGTCGCCAACTCATGGAGCCGCTGCGGCTCCATAAGGGGTGCTCGCGCGCCGAGGCCCGTGAACGGGCGGTGAAGGCGCTTGAACAAGTCGCCATGCCGGCCCCGGAAAGACGTCTGGAGGAATACCCGCACCAGATGTCCGGCGGCATGCGCCAGCGGGTCATGATTGCCATGGCGGTTGCCTGCCGCCCGGCCCTGCTCATCGCCGATGAGCCCACCACGGCGCTTGATGTGACCATCCAGGCCCAGATCCTGGATCTGATCCGCAAGCTGGTGAAAGAACGCGACATGGCCGCCCTTTTCATTACCCATGACCTGGGGGTGGTGGCCGAACTGTGCCACCGCGTGCTCGTTATGTACGCCGGGCAGATCGTCGAAACGGCGGACGTGGGCGAGCTTTTCGATGAACCGCTGCACCCGTACACCCAGGGGCTGCTCGCATCGATTCCCAGAATCGAAAAATCCGCCGAGCAGCTCGAGGCCATCGCGGGGGTCGTTCCGGGACTGGCCGATTTCGCTCCGCAGGGTTGCCGTTTTGCGCCCCGATGCCCACATGCCATGCCCGTATGCCGTCAGGAAACCCCGCCGCTTCAAATCCGGACCGGGCAACATGGCGTGGGTTGCCATCTTTACACCGGAAAGGCCGGATCATGACAGAGCCCCCGATTCTGACCGTCAACGTACTGAAAAAGCACTTCCCGGTGGGAGAGGGGTGGAATCGGTTGCGACGGGGAGAATCCGTCAAGGCCCTGGACGGGGTCTCTTTTGAGATCCGACAGGGGGAAACCCTCGGGCTGGTGGGTGAAAGCGGGTGCGGAAAGTCGACCATCGGTCGCATTTTGCTGGGACTGCTGGAGCCAACGGCCGGCGAAGTCCGGTTTCAGGGGCAAAACGTTCATGCGCTTCGGGGAAAGGCCCTGAGAAGCCTGCGCAAACGGATGCAGATCATTTTTCAGGATCCTTTCAGCTCTCTGGACCCACGAAAAACCATCGCGAAAATCGTGGCCGAGCCGTTTGCCGTGCATGGGGTGGGGCGACGGAAGGAAAGACGATCCCATGTCCAGAACCTGTTGACCCGTGTCGGCCTGACACCCGATGCGTTGGATCGTTTTCCGCACGAGTTTTCTGGCGGACAGCGCCAGCGGATCGCCATTGCTAGGGCACTGGCCTTAAACCCTGACTTGATCATCTGTGACGAGCCGGTATCGGCCCTGGACGTTTCGATCCAGGCTCAGGTTCTCAATCTGCTCAAGGAGTTGCAGCACGAGTTGAACCTGACGTATCTCTTCATCTCCCATGACCTGGGCGTCGTTCGGCACGTTTGCACCCGGGTGGCGGTGATGTATTTAGGTGTCGTTTTCGAAATCGCCTCGGTGAGCACCCTGTTTGCCACACCACGGCACCCGTATACCCTGTCGCTGCTTTCGGCCTTGCCGGTTCCCGACCCCCATGCCATTAAGAATCGGATCATCCTGGCCGGGTAGCGGCGCAGCGAAGACTTGTTTCTGCTGACGTCCGCGCCGAATGCGATCCAGCCGAGCTGCACCTCCCTGCCCGCCAACGCCGACCCGAGCACCGGGGGCGACCGGTTCATCGCCCAAAATTGGGACTGGTACTGCCGGACCCAGGAAAACTGCGTTTTGCTCAGCATCCGCCAGCCCCCCCGGCCGACTCTTTTTCTTTTTGCAGAGGCCGGC
>JBJKPT010000093.1:0-3481 GCA_046706045.1 Desulfobacterales bacterium | reverse complement strand
CGGGTGCAAAAACTCGAAAACGGCCGCTCCGCGGACGTGCGGATCAACGACCGGGGGCCCTTTGTGGCCGGACGCATCATCGATTGGAGCAATGGCGCGGCAAAGCGGCTCGGGGTTGTGGGTCCGGGCACGGCCCGGGTGCGCGTTACGGCGCTCGCCACGTCTCGGCCCATACCGCCTCCCGCCGGCCCCGGCGCACCGGCACCCTCCTGGGACAGCGGCCGGTACACCTTCCAAGTGGGAGCGTTTAAAAACCCCAACAATGCCTACCGGCTCCGGGACCGCCTCGCCAGCCGCTACCAGAACGCCCACGTCACCGCCTACGATCGTGAAACCCTCGGCCGGCTTTACGGCGTTCGCATCGGCCTGGCCACCACGCTCAAACAGGCCGCACAATACAAGGCCAACCTGCGACAGCATGGGTTCCCCGGCGCGTTCACCATTGCGGAATAGATTTTGCCGTTCACGCCGGCTGTGGTAGAGACCCATCGGGCGCCTGTATGCCCCAGGTGGGAACCCCGCCGCAACCGCTGACCATGTGAGGATCGGACGTGAAGCGCTACATCTTTTTGGACCGCGACGGGGTCATCAACCGCGACTCGGATCAATACATCAAGAGTTGGGCCGAATTTTCATTTCTTCCCGGGAGCCTTGATGCCATCCGTCGACTCTGCGAACACGGCATCGGCGTCATCGTCGTCACCAACCAGTCCATCGTGGGCCGGGGCTGGGTCGAACGATCGGTGCTCGAAGACATCCTCGGGCGCATGCGAACTGCCGTGAGCGACGCCGGCGGATGCCTCGACGACATCTTGTACTGTCCGCACACCCCCGAGGACGGCTGCAACTGCCGAAAGCCCAAACCGGGCCTTATCCTTCAAGCCCAGGCCCGCTACGGCATGCGCCTGGCCGACACCGTGATGGTGGGCGACAGTGCCAAGGATATCCTCTGCGGTCAAAATGCCGGATGCGGGTCGACCGTGCTGGTACGCTCCGGCGACGTCGATCGGGCACTTGCCGCGCTTTCCGCCGCCGGGGTCCGTCCGGATCGCGTGGTCGACGATCTGGCCGCCGCCGTGGATTGGATCCTCTCTCCGGACGGCCCGGGGCAAAGACCGGAAAGGACGATACCGTGACCACCCTTTCCGGCTACCTGGAAGAAATCACCTTCTACAATCCCGAAAACGGTTATCTGGTCGCACGGATCCGGGTGGAAAGCACCGGCCGTCCCGTCACCGCCGTGGGGCATGCAACGGGGATTCATGCCGGCGAACTGCTCCGGTTGACCGGGGCCTGGCGCACCCACCCTCGCTACGGCGAGCAGTTCCGGTTCGAAGCCCTCGAATCCAGGCTTCCGGCCGACGTGGACGGCATTCGGGAATACCTTGGCTCCGGGCTCATTCCCGGCATGGGTCAAAAGACGGCCCAGCGGCTTGTGGATCGCTTCCAGGAGCGGACCATGGACGTCCTGGATCGCTCGCCGGAGGCCTTGTTGGAAGTTCCGGGAATCGGCCGGGCCACCATGGAGCGGATCGTTTCCGCCTGGAACGACCACCGGGTGCTTCGGGAGATCATGACGTTTTTGCGGGAAAACGGCATCCGGCTCTCCCATGCGGCCAAAATCTTTTCGCTTTACGGTGCCGCCGCCGTGGAGACCCTTTCACGGGACCCGTTCCGGCTGGCCGCGGATCTCCCGGGCACCGGATTTGTCATCGCCGATGCCATTGCCCGAAACATGGGGGCCGCGGAAAACGACCCGACCCGGATCGAAGCCTGCCTCGGCCACCTGATGGATCGCTGGGTCGCCGACGGCCACGTCTATGCCCCGGAAGACCGGTTGCTGGAAAAATGCCGTTCGCTTTTCGGCATTCCGACGGAGGTGGCCGCTACGGTCTTGAACGAACTCGCCGGTGACGGCACCCTGCACCGGGAGACGGCCGAGGCCCCGGATACGACGGCGGCCATTTATCTCACGGAAATGTACGAGGCCGAACAGGGCCTGGCCGACCGGCTGCGCATCCTGCAGTCCGTACCGGCCGGCCGCATGGCCCCGGACGGCGAGGTCGCCGCGGCCCAAGTCCTCAAACGGCTTTCCATTCGGCTTTCCGACGCGCAGCAATGGGTGCTCGATCAGATGCTTGGATTCAAGGTCGCCATCCTGACCGGCGGTCCGGGCACCGGGAAAACCACCCTGATCCGAGCGATCACCGCGGCCTACGAATCCGTGGGTGCCACGGTTGCGCTGGCCGCCCCTACCGGTCGGGCCGCTCGGCGTCTCACGGCGGTCACCAACCGGCCGGCCGCGACCCTCCACCGACTTCTCGCGTACAGTCCGGGAGAAGGAATTTTCCGGAAGGACCGGGACGATCCCGTGGATGCCGACGTGATCGTGGTGGATGAAGCCGCCATGGTGGACACGGTGCTCATGTACCGGCTTGTCGAAGCGGTTCCGGCCGCCTCGGCCCTGGTGCTGGTGGGCGATGCCTTTCAGTTGCCGCCCGTGGGCCCCGGTGCGGTGTTGAGCGAACTGATCGCCTCCGGGGCCGTCCCGACCTTTGAGCTGTCCGAGGTGTTCCGGCAGGCCGCCGAAAGCCCCATCATCATGAACGCCCACCGGGTGCGACGCGGCGAACCGCCGGAGCTTATCGCGGCGTCCAGCCCCCTGGATCCCGCCGCGGAATTTGTCTTTGTGGAGACCGACTCGATCGAAACCGCCGCCGAGACCGTGATCCGCCTCTGTGCCGTAGACATTCCGGCCGCCTTTTGCCTGGACCCGATTCGAGACGTTCAAGTCCTCACCCCCATGCACAAAGGAGAGGTCGGTACGATCCAGCTGAATCGCGTCCTCCAGGACCGGCTCAATCCCAACCCGGTGAGCGCCACGGTCCACGGCAACCGCTTCAAGGTGGACGACAAGGTCATCCACCTGAAGAACAACTACGCCAAGGACGTATTCAACGGCGATATCGGCCGGATCACCGAAATCGATGGGATACGAAAAACCCTTGTTGTCTCCTACGATGAGCGCATCGTCACCTACCTTTTCGACGAACTCGGCGAACTTGCACCCGCCTATGCCATCACCGTGCACAAGGCCCAGGGATCGGAATACCCGGCCGTGGTCGTGCCCCTGGTCACCCAGCACTTCGTCATGCTCCAGCGAAACCTTTTTTACACGGCCATGACGCGGGGCCGGCAACTCGTGATCCTGGTGGGCAGCCGCAAGGCGGTGCGGGTGGCGATGAATAACGACAACCCAATGAAACGCTTGTCAAAACTAGCGCAGCGACTGGTTTCGGTGGAATCCTGACGGTGTTGGCAAGCGCAATGGCGGATTCGCATCGTCGAATGCGATGCACGAAAATATGAGCTTTCCTCGGATCCATTATTCAAGCGAGGGCTTGTGGTGGTGAATCCAAAACACCGGGCTCCGCGGCGGCGCCCCCATGGGACCGGTCCCTATGTGACGGCGGTGGTGGCC
>JBJKPT010000092.1:0-3385 GCA_046706045.1 Desulfobacterales bacterium | reverse complement strand
CACGGACGCGGGTCAACATCCGGTTGAGCTCCGGGGAAAGGGCGTCGTAGAGGCCGGTCCGTTCGGCCTCGAGCCGGGCGATTTCCGCCGTATCGGCGTCGGCGTTTGCGGAAACGGTCTCCTTCTGGGTCTCGATGGCCTCGTGCTGCTCATCGTATTCCCGCTTGACCGAGGCCAGCTCCCCTTCGAGGACTTCGATACGGTCCAGCAGATCGATCATGCGATCCTCGACCTCGGAATTGCGAGCCTTGATGTCGTCGATTTCCTTCAATGACGCCTGGTATTCCTTGTTGCTTTTCGCCTGGTCGAGGCGTTCGCGACTTTTTTTGATCCGGGCCAGATCGCCCTGGACGTCGCGCTCCAGTTCCCGATAGCTCTTCTTCCGTTCGCCGATTTCGGCGGTTTTTCCGTCGATCGCGCTCCGGTAAGCCGTCAACCGGCCGTCCAGGGCGGCCATGGCTTCCGGGACACCGCTCATACGGGCGCGGAGCTTGCGGACTTGGGTTTCAATGCCCTGGATCCGGGCAAGAAGGTCGAGTTGCGCATCAAGGGAAGCATTCATGGTTTCTGCTCCGGACGTGGATTTCATGGCCATAAATCACCGTCATGCGGGGGGTTGGGCAACCGATTTGAAAAACCGGAAGACAAAGGGATCGGTTTCGATGTCACAGGCAAAGACTTGAACCGGCGGGTCAAGATCGGCGCCGGCCTCGGCCAGCCGCTTGGCAAGGGCTTCGACAACGATGTGTTCCGAGGCGAAATGGCCGATGTCGATCAGCCCCTTACCGGCCGCCTGGACCGCGCGGGCCTCGTGGTACTTGATGTCGCCGCTCACATAGGCATCGGCGCCGCAGGCAAGAACATCTCCCAGCAAAGATCCGCCGCTGCCCGTGCACACCGCCACGCGGGAGACCGGCAGTCCGGGATCGCCCACCGTGCGAAGCCCGTCGAGGCCCAGTGCACGGCAGACGTCCGCGGCCAGGCGTTCCAGGGTGGCGGCCTGCGGCAGGGTGCCGATCCGGCCGATGCCGTCATCGGTTTCCGGGCCGTCCACCGGATAGGCGTCATAGGCCATGGTTTCGTAGGGATGGACCCGGCGCAAGCGTTCCACCACGGAGGCAAGGGCGCCGGCGGGGATGAGGGCTTCGATCCGGATTTCATCGACATCGCTCGCCTGCCCCGGGACGCCTGCCGCCGGATGACTGCCGGCAAGGGGGGTAAACCGGCCGGTGCCCGGATGCCGAAAACTACAACCGGCGTAGTTGCCGATGCGCCCGGCACCGGCCGCGGCCAGGGCATCGAGTAGGATGGCCTCATGGCTTCGGGGAACGAACACCGCGAATTTTCGCCACGCCTTTCCGGTTGCCGGAACCAGGGGCCGGGTCTTTTTCAACCCGATCCGCTCGGCGAACCAGTCGTTTAATCCGTCGTGCACGCTGTCGAGATTGGTATGGGCGGAATAGATGGCCAGGTGATGGGAAAGGGCTTGTTCGATGATGCGGCCGATGGGGTCGGTGAGATGAATCCGGGACAACGGTTTGAAGATCAGGGGATGATGGGTGATGAGCAGCTGCGCCCCGGCCCTGCAGGCGGCGTCGACGACCTCCGGCAGGGGATCCAGCGCCACCCAGGCGAGCCGCACCGGCCGGGCCGGATCTCCCACCTGGAGGCCCGGGTTGTCCCAGGTTTCCGCCAGCGCCGGGGATGCGATGGCCGCCATGCGGGCGATCATGTCGGCAACGGTTGCCACCACCATCCTCTCCTATGCTCGTGTCCGCTCATGGGCTCCGTCCTCTCGGGCTGCACGCAGGCGCCGGATCGAGATTGAAACCCCGGGCGCTTCGCGGGGATTCAACCGCCGCGGCGCCGGAACCGCCGCCGATTCGGTCCGGCCGTCGGAATCGGGCAAAACGCCGGCCCGGTCGGGGGGCCGGAAAGAAAACGGCGCGGCCGCCAGGGTCCGCGCCGTTTCGCTTCCTCGCTTCCGGGAGCGGGAAGCAGAGCCGATCCGTTCGACCGCTTCGGCACGCCCGGGTCGGGACGGGATGGTGGGCCCACCTGGGTTCGAACCAGGGACCGACCGGTTATGAGCCGGTGGCTCTTCCAGCTGAGCTATGGGCCCGTGCCACACTTCGAGCGCTGCCCTTACTAACCGCCGGGGCCGGGTTTGTCAAGGTTTCGGCCGGCCCCGGGGGTGGTCAATAATCGATGAAACTTCTCAGCTTCCGGCTCCGGGTCGGATGGCGCAGCTTGCGCAACGCCTTGGCCTCGATCTGCCGGATCCGTTCCCGGGTCACGGCAAAATCCTGTCCCACTTCTTCAAGGGTGTGATCGGCCTTTTCCCCGATACCGAAGCGCATCCGCAACACTTTTTCTTCCCGAGGTGTCAGCGTGGCCAGGACTTTCCGGGTCTGTTCGGCGAGGTTCAGGCTGACCGCCGCATCCGAGGGAAGCATGAATTTCTTGTCCTCGATGAAATCGCCCAGATGACTGTCTTCTTCTTCTCCGATGGGGGTCTCCAGCGAAATCGGCTCCCGTGCGATCTTGAGAACCTTGCGGACCTTATCCAGGGGAATTTCCATCTTTTCGGCGATTTCTTCGGGGGTGGGCTCTCGGCCCAGTTCCTGCACCAGGTAGCGCGAGGTACGGATCAGCTTGTTGATCGTCTCGATCATGTGCACCGGGATCCGGATCGTGCGCGCCTGATCGGCGATGGCCCGGGTGATGGCCTGCCGGATCCACCACGTGGCATACGTGGAAAATTTGTACCCGCGCCGGTATTCAAACTTGTCGACGGCCTTCATGAGGCCGATGTTGCCCTCCTGGATCAGGTCCAAAAATTGAAGCCCGCGGTTCGTGTATTTCTTGGCGATGCTCACCACGAGTCGCAGGTTCGCCCGGGTCAGTTCCGCCTTGGCATCCTTGGCGCGCTGGCGGCCGTCTTCGACCCCTCCCATGATCCGTTTCAAGGTGCGGCTGCGCGCCTTGATGTCGTATTCCTTGTCTTCGATCCGTTGCTGAAAACCGCTCAGATCTTCGAAGATCATCTCGATTTCTTCCGGATTCAGGGCGTTGCGCCGGTCCCGGACGAATTCGGCGAATTCGGCTTTGTCCATCAACCGTTTGCGGAGATCGGTCAGGGGGGTGTCGAGGATTTCCGCGCACATGGCAATCATCTTGTTCAGGGCGTCAAACCATTCGATCTGGGTCCGGATCCGGTTTTCGATCCGATCGATGATGCCCCCTTCCAGGCGCCACTCCTTGAGCAGATCGAAGATCTTGTTGTTGCGCCGGATCACGCAGCGTCGGACGCGACGCGCCTCGTCCGGCGGCATTTCTTCGGTAAACAGCCGTTCCCGGTAGTCCCGGTTTTCATCGGCAACGC
>JBJKPT010000091.1:0-5197 GCA_046706045.1 Desulfobacterales bacterium | reverse complement strand
GAAAAACCTCGTGGACAGGGGCTGTTGGATGCAAAAAAAATCGAGCGGTGAGTGTGCCCGCACCCACCGCGTTGCCGGGCGAAAGGGCCGTAAGGCCTTAAACTCTAAGTCGATCACCATAATTCGTTTTGGTCCGGATTACAAATGGATTGGGCATTTTTTCCGGGGTTCCACCCAGGTGCCGGGCGTTTGCGCCGAGGCCGGTCGCTTCAAAGACGGTCATTGACAATAATTTCTCAGTGTCAATGCTTGATGGCACGGTGTCGATCGTGCCCGTCCGAACATCACCCCTATGAACTCGCGAGGAGGATATCATGGAAAGTCGCATAAACCGACAATGGGTTCTTGCCGCACGGCCCGAGGGCATGGTGAGGCAATCGGATTTCGCCTACCGCGAAACAGAGGTGCAATCACCGGAAAACGGTGCGTTTCTGGTGCGAAACCTCTATATTTCCTTTGAACCGGCGATGCGGGGCTGGATCATGGACCGCCCGAGCTATATCCCTCCCGTAAACATCGGTGAGGTGATGCGGGCCGCGGGGGTCGGCCAGGTGGTGGAATCGAGACACCCGGCATTCAACCCCGGCGATTTCGTCCAAGGCTTCTTCGGCTGGCAGGATTTTTTCGCAACGAAGGGGCAGGAGATGATACCGATCCGCAAAATTGCGCCGGGGCAATCGCTCACCCACCCTCTGGGTCTGCTCGGACTCAATGGCCTGACCGCCTATTTTGGGTTCCTCGATCTCGGCAGGCCAAGAGTTGGGGATACGGTGGTTGTCTCCGCGGCGGCCGGGGCGACGGGGTCGGTGGTGGGACAGATTGCAAAGATCAAGGGGTGCCGCACAATCGGCATCGCCGGGGGGCCTGAGAAATGCCGGTGGCTTACGCGCAAGGCCGCATTCGACGCCGCCATCGACTACAAATCGGAAAACGATCAGGAGAGGCTTGCAGAACGTTGCCCCAAGGGGATCGACATATTCTTTGACAACGTCGGAGGGGAGATTCTCGACGCAGCCCTCGCCCGCATCGCATTCAAAGCCCGGGTGGTCCTCTGCGGCGGGATTTCCCATTACAACGAAGAGACGCCGTCCCCGGGGCCGAAAAACTACTTGAACCTCGTCATGCAGCGCGGCCGGATGGAGGGCTTCATCGTGCTCGATTACGCCGCCCGATTCGATGCGGCGCTCCAGGAACTCGCCCAATGGGTCACGGCAGGAAAGATCGCGTTTGAAGAAGACATCCAAGAAGGTTTTGAGAACATCCCCAAGACGTTTCTGCGTCTTTTTTCGGGAAAAAATTTCGGCAAGCAACTGCTGAAAATCGCCGCACCAACGATCGACTAGTGCCCGCGCGGAAGCTCCCCGGTGCGCTGGTGCCGGGATGCCTCACAATGTTCTTGACATCGCTCAAAACGGCGGGATAACGTGAACCAATCGGGCCTGTGCGATTGCCGTGGAGAATCCTTGCACGGGCACTACCATCAAGAGCAAAGGGCAAAAGAGCGCCGGCACGGCCCCATCTTCCCGCACACCTTCGGCCATCCATTTCGAATGACACCGCGGATTTTCGTTTAACCGGACGTCCTGGGCGCTTTCCAACGGTTCGCAGCTCCTTTTCCACGGCATCGAGTCCGTCCCAACGTCACATTTTTCGTCTTGAAATCGCGTTGTTGAAATTTTTCGATCCCCGATGCCCGGGGCGTCCCCCGGGGATCGACACCCTGGATCCATTTGCATGGAAAGGCTGCAAAGCAGCCGAGTTGCGGCCGCACGTCGATATGCCGCAAATGCTCTTGGCGGTGGATTCACCTTAACGCGTGACGAACTTGAAGGAAGGAGGGACCGTATGGAAAGAAGAAACTTCTTGAAGGCGGTGGTCATCGGTGCGGGCTCGATCGTTTGCGTCAGGGGGCTAAGTTTTGCACAGGAATACTTCCCCGCTCAAGTCGATAAAGCCCTCTGGAAAGGAATCAACCATGTCAAAGACCCGGAGCATGAAACGCTCCTAGAAACCTTGCATTCACCGGTCATTACGGTGCCTGAAAAGGTCAAGGCGGGCGAGCTTTTTGAGGTCGGGGTCGCGATCGGCAAAGAACTGCATCCCATGGGACCGGTGCACTGGATTGAATATGTGCAACTCAGCATCGGAAACGAACCTGCCGGCACGCTCGCCTTTCAATCAAACGGCTATATGAGGCCGGAAGCAACGTTTGCCGTCATGCTCGATCCACGGCTGAAAGGCAAAATGGTCTCTCTGGTCGCAACCGAGAAATGCAATCTGCATGGAATCTGGCAGCATTATGCAAATGTCGAGGTGGTGTAGCGCATTGCATCTTTATTTTGATCGATCGCTTCTTTTGCGTCCATCCACGGATGAGCCGTTTTGTGCGAAGGAACCGCACCGAAGGGCCATTTGTGGATGGGCACCGCCCCCAACCCGTTCCCTCCGCTTTTCAGATCCGATTCATCGATAAAGCCGTAAAGCGTCATTTTTTCCATTTTTTCGCCATCCCGTCCCCGATCCGGGGCCGCGGCATACCGGTTCATCGCCCTTGGGACGCCGTCATCGGCGCAAGATCTCGCCGTTCACCGGCTGGATGTTGCGTCGGGCCCGAAAAAATTGACCCGTTCCTGGAAATGGGTTAGTCGAGATGTGTCACAAGGTGGACAGCCGAGAAATCCTGCGCATGGATCCGGGCATCGGCACATCGGCGCCGGCCTATCGCACGGGGCCGGGAAAAGCCATCCTGGCGTTTTTGCCCGCCGAAGAACTCGATCGGTATCTGAACCGGGTCCGGTTGGAGGCCTTCATCCCCAACACCATCACGTCCGTGGACCGGCTTCTGGTGGAACTGCAACGGACCCGTGCGCGCGGCTTCGCGGTGGATAGCGAAGCGTTCGGCGTCATGCTGCGCTGTGCGGCCGCGCCCGTCACCGGTTACGGGGATTGCCCGCATGACGCCATCAGCGTTTCCGGCCCCTCGACCCGCTTGACCGATGCCGTCATCGAACGGATCGCCAAGGATCTGGGTAGAACTTGTGCACGACTGTCCGTGCGCCTGGGAACGTCTTCCGGTGAGACCGGAATCCCGTCGCCGTTGAAACGGTTCAAGGCCGGCCGGTTTGAAAAAGCGTGGAGACCACGATGAACAAAAAAGAGACCGTCACGACCGGATCTGCAAAAAATGGAAAAACTTTTTTGATGCACGTCTATCCGGTACCGGCAACATCCCAAAAGGAGACCCCATGTCCGAAGTACTGAAGAAGATACGGGATTTTATGGAACGTCAAGGCGTTCCGGGCCGCGACGGCCATGACCTGCCCAGTTCCGGCAAAACCTTTCCCGACGGGGCGAACTATCGGTTCGAGATCGCCGGCGTGGAGCGGGCGTCCACCATGGAGGCGATGATCGACGAAGCGCGCAAGCGAAATGTCCCCATTCATCGGGCCGTGGCCACGGTGGGCGGCTCGACCTTTTGCGATTTCCAAGAACTCAAAGCCATGGCGCGGATGGCCCACGAAGAAAAGATCGAAGTCGTCATGGTCGTCGGCCACCGCAAGGGTTGGGATGCCGGCGCGAAAGAAAGCGCCCCCCCCCCCCCCGAGGGGGCCATGCAGGGTTTTCGCCTGCGGGGCTCCGACCACCTGTCCTATCACATCGCCGACCTGATGCGGAATATCGAAGCGGGGTTCCGGGGTTTTCTGGTCTACGATGAAGGGGTCCTGTTTTTATTAAACAAGATGAGGGCCGAAGGGCTGCTGCCCCCGGAGACCATTTTCAAATTCTCCGTTTTCGGCGGCTGCTGCAACGCGGCCGGTGCGCGGCCGATCGAGTCCATGGGCGCCAATTCCCTGAACCCGTCCTCCGACGTTTCCCTTCCCATTTTAGCCGGGCTGCGCCGCGCCCTGAACATTCCCTTGGACATCTATACGATCATCGTCGATTCCTTCGGAGGGATGTTCCGGGCCTATGAAGCGCCGGAAATCGCGCGCATCGCTTCCCCCTGCTATTTCAAGTTCGAACCGGGCACATCGGAGGCCGATATTTACAAGCCCTGGGTCACGGAATCCTGGCACCGGGAATTCATCCGGCAAAAGGTGAAGCTTGCCGCCATCGTTCAGGAAATCATGGAATGCCATGCCCCGGAACTGAAAACCTCGGCACCGGCGGCAATCGACCTGGTGCTGACGCGCCTGGGCGCATCGTCCCGCCACGACATTTAAGCGCAGAGGATTGTTGATATGGACAACGTGTTTCGTGTGGCCCTGGACACCTTGGACCGGGCCGGCGAGTCGGGCGGTATCAACCCCCGGGTCCTGGCCGTGCTCCAGGCCCCCAAGCGGATCATGGAATTTCGGATCCCCCTGAAGATGGACGATGGATCGTTTCAGATTTTCCAGGCCTGCCGCGTCCACTACTGCGACGCGCTCGGTCCCTGCCGCGACGGCACCCGGATCCGGCCCCACCTGACACTGGATGAGGTAAAGGCGCTGGCCCTTTTTATGACCATCAAGCACTGCGCGGCGGAGATCCCGGCGGGCGGTGCCAAGGGGGGCATCCGGGCCGATCCGGAAAAACTCACGGCCAACGACATGGAACGTCTGATCCGGGCGTTTGTCCGGCATTTGCAGCCCAAGGGCCCATGGGTGGACGTGCCCGGGGCCGATATCGGCACCGGTGAGCAGGCCATGGCCTGGATGCTGGATGAATACGAGCAGATCACCGGCCACCATTCACCGGCCGCGATCAACGACAAACCGCCCATCCTGGGCGGATCCCTCGGCGGGGAAGCCGCAACGGGCCGGGGGGTGTTCACCGTGCTCCGGACCGCGGCGGCCGAACAAGGGCTCGATCTGTCCAAGAGCCGGGTCGCGATCCAGGGCTTTGGCCAGGTCGGTTCCGTGACGGCCGCCTTGCTGTATGAACAAGGGTGCCGGGTGGTGGCGGTAAGCGATGTCTTCGGCGGCGTTCATTCCGCTTCCGGAATCGATATTCCCGCTTTGCACGAGCATGTGGCATCGACCGGCAAGGTGACCGGATTCCCGGGTGCGGAACCCATCGGAAACGACGCCCTCCTTGCCACCGACTGCGAGATCCTTATCCCCGCGGCGGTTCAGAGCGTCATCCACCGCGAAAACATGCATCTCATCAGAGCCTCCTTGATCGTGGAGGCGGCTAACGGCCCGGTCACCACCGA
>JBJKPT010000090.1:0-3095 GCA_046706045.1 Desulfobacterales bacterium | reverse complement strand
AAATGATCCGCATCCAGTTGGAGTGCCGTCCGGTAAAGCGCTTCGGCTTCTCCGATGCGGCCTTCCCGGTGATGGGCGAAGGCTTTCATGACAAGATTTTTGACCGTTGCCTCCGGTTCCGAACCTCCGGGGCTTGAAGACGGTGCAACGCTTTTTGGGCACATTTTGGTTTCCGTAGGCATCTCGCTTCCCCGATCCTCGAATCACCCAGTCAACGGGTCGACTCCTTCGCACGCCTTGAATTCACGCAATCGTTCTCATCGGCGCACAATCACCGTCGAGCGGCGGGCGAAGGAAGACCAGGCCCTTATTCGATCGCGTTTATCACGTTGCCGGTGGTTGAGACGGGCTGCACGGAACTCTGGAGGTTCTGCTGCAGCGTGGTCAGAAAGCTTTGCAGGCTGACGGCCTGGGCCGCGCTCGCGCCGGATCCGTTGGATGGATGTTGCTGCGTGTCCTGGACCAAGGCATTGAAGGCATTTTGCAGATTCGCAATTTGTGCATTGTTCGATCCGGAGCCGTTGGTCAGTTGCGAAACGAGCGATGCGAGGTCGGTAGAAAACGGTGAACCACCGGCGCTTGAGGCGGTTGACGTCGTGCCGGACGACGAGGATTGGCTTTCTGAACGGATGGCTTGGAAAAGCGTGTGCATGAAGTTGTTGAGATCGTTTTGCGCGTTGCCCCCCTGTGTCGCGGAAACCCCCTGGGCGCCGGCCGTGCCGGTTGGTGCGACCCCCTGACCGGTGGATGCCGTGGCGGGCGAAAGCCCCAATTGCGCCATGGTTTGCATCAACGCCTGGCTCATGCCGCCGTGGTGGTGGTGCCGGTGTACCGGGCCTCCGGTGCTTTGAGCGGTTCCGGCGCCTTGGGCACCATCGCTTGTTTGATATGCTGCCTGGGTGTAATTGAGTTGTTGGCTGTTCCAGACGGAAGCGTTCGTAACGGGGTTGATGGACATTTGGATCTCCTTAACGTTTGGATGTTGCGTCCCATGCCGGATCGACCCGTGCATGACGGCGAAGGCCGTAAGGGCTTGGGGCAATTCTTGCCGCCGGCCGGTGGCGACGGGGGAAAAAATTACCGCAATACGGTCTTTGCGTTTCGATCGTGTGCGGGAACCGATCGGGCACGGCGGTCGTTTGTTTGGGTTGTTTGGCCATGGTCGACTTTCCGCAATTGGTCTGCTCGTCCAAAAAGCATAATGCATGCCATGGAAAAAAGGGGGCGCGGCGCACCGGCGTGACCGTCCCCGGTCGAGGCGGTGGCCCGCCGATCAAGCGATGGGGGCAGGGGTTTTTCGGCCGATGTCACGGCATCCCCCGGCAGGCCGGAAATCCGGTCGATCATGACCGGCGGCGCCGTGCCGGCAATTTGTAATACTTTTGTCAATGCCGCCGAAGCCCCTTACGTCCGGCCCGGTTTTTGGTTAAATTGACTTCTGAAAGCAGCCGCGGCTTTCCCGCCGGCCATGCATCCGTACAGAAGCCATCTCAACGCATCGCGCCACACCATGGGAGAATCTCCGATGCCCGCCATGCAGAATATCCTGCTGGTTTATCCCGAAGTTCCTCAAAACACCTACTGGAGTTTTCATTACAGCCTTGGCATCATTGGCAAAAAAAGCGCCATGCCGCCCCTGGGGCTGATTACCCTGGCGGCGCTGTTTCCCGATCGGTGCTGTTTGAAACTGGTGGATATGAATGTTTCGCCGTTGACCGATGCGGATCTGCTGTGGGCCGATGCCGTGATGGTGTCGGCCATGATCGTGCAGAAGGATTCCTTCCGCGACGTGGTGGCGGCATGCAACCGGCTCAACCGGCCGGTGGTGGCCGGCGGTCCCTACCCGACGGGTTGCCCCGAGGAAATGGCGGGTGTGGATCACGTGGTTGCCGGAGAGGTGGAGGAAAACTTCGCCGCATTCTTTGACGCCTTTGAACGCGGATGCGCGCCGGCGGTCGTGGCCCGGCCCGGCCGGCCCGATCTCGGCCGATCGGTGCTTCCCCGGTTCGACCTCTTGGACCTTGACGTCTATGCGTCCATGGCCATCCAGTATTCGCGCGGTTGCCCGTTCAAGTGTGAATTCTGCGACATCTGGCAGGTATACGGCAACCGCCCCCGGGTCAAACCCGCAACCATGGTGCTGGCCGAACTCGACGTCCTTCACCACCTGGGCTGGCGGGGCCCGGTGTACGTGGTGGATGACAATTTTATCGGCAACCGGAAAATGGTGAAGTCGGACCTGCTTCCGCAATTGATTCAATGGCAGCGGGAGCGCGGGAAGCCCTTTCACTTTTTTACCGAGGCGAGCGTCGATCTCTCCCGTGACGATGAACTCATCGATGCCATGGTGACCGCGGGCTTCAACGAGGTGTTCGTCGGCATTGAAACCCCGTCCGCCGCCGCCCTGAAAGAGACCGGCAAACTGCAGAACCTGAAGATGGACCTGCTCGATGCGGTTGCCCACATCCAGAAATGCGGCATGGAGGTCACGGCCGGATTTATTCTGGGCTTTGACAGCGACACCGAGGACATTTTCGACCGGCAGATCGATTTTATCCAACGGGCGGCGATTCCCAAAGCCATGGTGGGTGTCTTGAACGCCCTGCCCGGAACGGCCCTGTTCGATCGGCTAAACGCCGAGGGGCGGCTCACCGGGGATTCCATCGGCAACAACACCCACCGGATGACCACCAATTTCCGAACCCGCATGCCCGAAGCACAGCTTCGCGCCGGCTACCGCAAAATCCTGGCGGGCCTTTACGACGGTCAGATGACGGCCTATTTCGCCCGTTGCAACCGGCTGCTGGACCGGATGGAACGGGTGGCGGATTTCCAGCGGCACATCGGCTGGCCGGAAATCGTCATGCTGTTCCGGGCCCTGACACGGCAGACCTTCAGCGCCTATGGCCATCGTTACCTGTTGTTTTTGCTGAGAAATTTTTTCAAACACCGCGCGGTGTTCGGAGAGGCGGTACGCATGGCCATCCAGGGCCATCATTTCCGGACGATCACCCGTGAAACCCTCAAGGTGGAGGCCCTGGAATCGGAGCTGGAACAGGTCTACGCCCACTTCTCCCGCCGGATGGGAGCCTGCC
>JBJKPT010000089.1:0-10713 GCA_046706045.1 Desulfobacterales bacterium | reverse complement strand
ACGGCAGCCTGGCGGGTCTCGGAACACCCGACGATGTAACTGTTGGCCATGATGGGGCCGACGGCCATGGATTGAATGATCATCTCGATCTCCTGTCATTTTCCCCGGATCCCGGAAACGAACGCCGTTCGCTTGGTACCGGTCCGGACTCCGGCCTCACCGGGGGGTCAGTATGCGGAGGGCTTGGTCGAGGCCGCCGGGCGCTGGCTTCGTTTGACGACACCCTGCCGCCCCCGGACGGGCAAAAATGCCGGCGGGTCGGTACTCGATGCAGCGGCGGCCGCGTCGCGGTCGGGCAGTTGAAACGGCAGCAGGGGAGCCGGCTCAAGGGTCTCGGCCAACTGGCCCTCTTCCATGGCGATGCGCACACTGTCCAGGATGCCGTTGATGAATGCCCCGGAATCGTCGGTGCCGAAGCGTTTGCCGATATCGATGGCCTCGTTGATTGCAACCTTCGGCGGAATGTCCGAGCGGCACAGCAATTCGAAGAGCGCGATCCGGAGGGTATTGCGATCCACCCCGCCCATGCGGCCGATTTTCCAGTTGCTGGAAAATCGATTGATGATCGCGTCGATTCGTTTCCGGTGATGGACCACACCGCTCACCAGTTCGTGGAAAAACGGGAAGGTGTCCTTGGGGGGATGGCAGCACTGGCAAAACAACCCCATGGCTTCTGAAGGGTCGGCCTGACGCATGTCCATGTAAAACAGGACCTGCATGGCCATCTCCCGGGCTCGTCTGCGGATTCCCATAACAACACCGAATTACCCCTGATTCAATGCGTCCATGACATTGGTCATTTCTATGGCGGCCATGGCGGCCGACCAGCCCTTGTTGCCCGCCTTGGTGCCGGCCCGTTCGATCGCCTGTTCGATGGTGTCCGTGGTGATGATTCCGAAAATCACCGGAATTTCCGATTCGAGAGACACATGGGCGACCCCTTTGGAAACTTCGGCGCACACGAAGTCGAAGTGAGGGGTGGCACCGCGGATTACCGCACCGAGGCAGATCACTGCGTCGTAACGGCCACTGGCGGCGGCTTTTTTGGCGATCAACGGAATTTCGAAGGCGCCGGGCACCTTCATGATGTCGATGTCGGCGTCGGCCACACCGGTGCGCACCAGGGCGTCGACGGCTCCGCCGGCGAGTTTTTCGGTGATGAACTCATTGAAGCGGCTGACGACCAGGGCAAAGCGGCGGCCCTCGGCAATGAGTTTTCCCTCGATGATGTTGGGCATGTGGTTTTTTCTCCCGTTCGAATCGTGACGGTTCCGGAATGCGTCCAGCGGTTTCAGGCCTATTGTTCGGAGAGACCGCAGACGAGTTCCAGCGAATGACCCATCTTGTATTTTTTGCACGCCAGGTATCCCTGGTTGTGGGTGTTGGGCGGCACTTCGATGGGAATCTGTTCCACGATGCTCAACCCGTAACCGTCGAGGCCGACCATTTTTTTGGGATTGTTGGTGAGAAGCCGCATCTTGCGGACGCCCAGATCCACCAGGATCTGGGCGCCGATACCGTAATCGCGCAGATCGGCCTTGAATCCGAGCCGGTGGTTGGCCTCCACCGTATCAAGCCCCTGGACCCGTTGGAGTTCGTAAGCCTTGAGCTTGTTGACGAGCCCGATGCCTCGGCCCTCCTGGCGCAGATACAGGATCACCCCCGCGCCTTCCGCATTCATCATGGTCATGGCCTGTTGCAGTTGATCACCGCAATCGCAGCGCATGGATCCGAAAATGTCGCCGGTCATGCATTCGGAATGCACCCGCACGAGCACCGGCCGGTCGGGATCGATGTCACCCTTGACCAGGGCCATGTGGATGAGGTTGTCGAGCCGGTTTTCATAAGCGATGATCCGGAATTCCCCGCCGAATTTGGTGGGGATGAGGGTGGCCGCCGCCGGGTGGACAAAACTTTCCGTGCGCATCCGGTATTCGACGAGATCGGCAATGGTGACGATCCCGATGCCATGGGCCTGGCTGAAGACTTCCAACACCGGCATCCGGGCCATGGTGCCGTCTTCGTCCATCACTTCGCAGATAACCCCGGCCGGGATGAGCCCCGCCAACCGCGCGAGATCCACCGAGCCCTCGGTTTGACCCACCCGGACCATCACGCCGCCGTCGCGGGCCCGCAGCGGAAAAATGTGCCCGGGGCGGACCAGATCCCGGGACGTCGCCCCGGGTGCCACCGCCGTACGGATGGTGGTGGCGCGATCGGCGGCGGAAATGCCCGTGGTCACCCCGCACCGGGCTTCGATGGAAACCGTGAATCCGGTCTCGAAGGGAGAGGTGTTGTGCTCCACCATCATCGGCAGTTCGAGCGTTTTGCATTTTTCTGCCGTGAGCGAAAGGCAGATGAGCCCGCGGCCGTACTTTGCCATGAAATTGACGGCGTCCGGGGTGACCAATTCGGCGGCCATGCACAGGTCCCCTTCGTTTTCACGGTCTTCGTCGTCGACCAGGACGACCATTTTTCCGTTGCGGATATCGTCGATGGCCTGTTCTACGGAAATCTTTGGCATGTCTTCGCGTTCCTAATCCGGGCGAACCGGTAACGATTTTGAGAGGTTTCGTTCACAAATAAAAAATTGGACCGCCCCGTTTAGGGTATGGCAACGGTTCGATCGGCATCAGAGAAATCCGGTCTTCTGCAAAAAGTCAAGGTTCAGGACCGCGGCATCGGCCTTTTTCGCCGGACCGGTGCTGCCGGTGACAAACCGTTTCACGTATTTTCCGATCAAATCGGTTTCGATGTTGACGGGATCGCCCACCGCTTTGAATCCAATGGTGGTGAGCTTGGCGGTGTGGGGGATGATGCTCACGGTGAATCGGTCGGGCGCCAGCGCGTTGATGGTGAGGCTGATGCCGTCCACGGCCACCGATCCCTTGGGGATCATCCACTCGGTGAGATCTTGGGACACGCTGACGGTCACGATCACGGCGTTGTCGTGGGGTCTGCGGCCCGCGATGAGGCCGGTGCCGTCCACATGGCCCGAGACGAGATGCCCGTCGAGGCGGTCGGAAAGCCGCAGGGCACGTTCCAGGTTCACCCGTTCGCCGATCCGTGCCTGACCGAGCAGGGTCCGCGATACGGATTCCGGGGAAACATCGACCTCGAAGCGGCTTCCATCCAGGCGGATGGCGGTCATGCAGGCCCCGTTGACGGCGATGCTGTCGCCGATCCGGCTGTCCGAAAGATCAAAGCCCGCATCGATGACCACCCGGCGGCCCTGACCCTGCGCGTGGGTGCCGATGATGGTGCCGAGCCCTTCGATGATACCGGTAAACATGATAGAGAGCCGTTACAAATCGGTTAACATAATTGTGGTTTTTGAATCGGTTTCACCACGTGTCCTGGCCGCCGCAAGGATCCCATCCGCCGGCAATGGCGCCCTCGATGAGGATGACGTCGCCGAATCGGTGGGTGCGCACCCGGAAAAGCCCGATCGCATCGCCCATGCGTTCAGCCCCCGGGCCGCTGCAGATCGGGATCCCGTCGTCCCCGCCAAGAATCTTGGGCGCATAAAAAAAGAGCGCTTTGTCCACGATTCCGGCGGCCAGGGCCGATGCGATGATGCGGCCGCCGCCTTCGATCAGCAGGCTCGTAATGCCCTCGGCACCCAATCGACGGGTGAGTGCGTTCAAGTCGATGCGGCCCTCGATGGTCTGTTCCCGAACGAGACGAACTCCCTGCCGTTCGAGCCGCCGAGCCCTTTCGGCCGGGGCCGAATCGGCATATATGATAATGGTTTCGGCCTTTGAGTCAAGCCGGAGCACCCGGGCATCGGGCGGGGTGTCCAGATGGGTGTCGACGACGATGCGCACGGGGTCCTTGCCCGAGGCCGCGTCGTCTCCGGACAGACGCGTGGTCAGCCGGGGATCGTCGGCGATCACCGTGCGAACCCCGACCAGGATGGCATCCACGGCGTGCCGCATCCGGTGGACGTGGGCCCGGGCTTCCGGGCCGGTGATCCATCGGGCATCGCCGGTGCGGGTGGCGATCCGACCGTCGAGGGTGGCCGCGCATTTGACGACCACATAAGGCCGGCCGGTGGTGGTGTGCTTGATGAAGGCCGCGTTCAATTCCTGGGCCTCGGCCCTGCAGAGCCCACAGGTCACCTCAACGCCGTGGGCCGTGAGCATGGCGTTGCCCCCCCCGGCGACATTCGGATTCGGATCGGGCATGGCCGACACCACGCGGGCGATCCCCGCGGCGAGAATCCATTCGGTGCAGGGCGGCGTCCGGCCGGTGTGGTTGCACGGCTCGAGGGTGACGTAAAGGGTCGCCCCCCGGGCCCGATCGCCGGCGGTATCCAGGGCGTGGACCTCGGCATGAGGGCCGCCGGCCCGATGGTGCCAGCCGGTACCGACCACCTCATCGTCATGCACCACCACCGCGCCGACCATGGGGTTGGGCGAAGTGGTCCCCATTCCCCGTGCGGCCAGGGCAAGGGCCATCTTCATGTAATGGGTATCGTCCATCAAGATCGTTTTCTTCGACCGACGCGCAATCCCCTTCCGAGAAAGCGTTCGCGGGAAAGCATCCCAAGCGGTGGCCCATGCCGATCATCCCTTCTGCCGTGTGCCCGTCCGCAAAGGAGCGATTGTGCGTGACTGCCGAAATCGGGTGTCCGATGCCCGCGTCGTGCAAAAGGGCCATGCATGGCGGAGCCCTTATTGCGGCTTGTGGTTGTTCAGCAGGCTTCGCAGCTCCGAGACAAAATCGTTTACATCCTTGAATTCACGGTAAACCGAGGCAAACCGAACGTAGGCGATGTCGTTCAATCCATGAAGCCAGGCCATGATTTTTTCACCGATCACATGGGAGGAGACCTCTTTTTCGCCGGTCTCTTTGAGATCCCGTTCGAGATTGTCGAGAAATTCCTCGATGGTGTTGACGCTGATGTCGAGCTTTTCCACCGCACGCTTGATGCCGATGCTGGCCTTTTCGCGGTTGTAGATCTCCCTGCGGCCGTCCTTTTTGATGATGGTGACGGGGATCTCCTCGATTTGTTCGTAGGTCGTGAACCGGCGCCGGCAGATGAGGCATTCGCGTCGGCGTCGGATAACGTTGGCGTCCTTGCTCAGTCGCGAGTCGATCACCTTGTTTTCGATTTCACTGCAAAACGGGCACCTCATCGGTTTTCCCCCCCGGCATCGGGTTTGAATCGGACGACCTCCACCCCGGCTTCATCGAGCATGGCGACCGTCATGGCATCGGCATATCCGTCCTCGTAAACGATGGTGCGGATGCCGGCATTGATGATCATTTTTGCGCAGATGGAGCAGGGCAGGGTCGTGCAAAACAGCGTGGCCTCGCGGATGGATACCCCGTGAAGGGCGGCCTGGATGATGGCGTTTTGCTCGGCATGAATGCCGCGGCACAGTTCGTGACGCTCGCCCGAAGGAACCTTGAGTTGCGCCCGCAGGCAGCCCACCTCACGGCAATGGGCAATCCCTGAGGGTGCGCCGTTGTATCCCGTGGTCAGAATTCTCTTGTCCTTGACGATGATCGCCCCCACGGCCCTCCGGATGCAGGTGGTCCGGCTGGCCACCAGCCGGGTGATGCCCATGAAATATTCGTTCCATTCGGGTCGGGAGAGGTGTTCGTTCATTTGTTTTTCTCGGTGTCGGGATTCGGATACAGAGGAAACGCCTCGCACAAGGCGGCAACCCGGGCACGGGCCAGGGCCTGATCGGCGCGATCGGTCGGTGCTTGGAGAACGCCGGCGATGAGGTCGCCGATCACGTGCATTTCGTCAACCCCCATGCCCCGGGTGGTCAGCACGGGAGTTCCCAGCCGGATGCCGCTGGTGATGTTCGGCCCCCGGGTGTCAAAGGGCACGGCGTTCTTGTTGACGGTGATCCCGGCTTCGCCGAGGGCCGTTTCGGCCTCCTTGCCGGTGATGTTCAAATCCGTCAAATCGGCGAGCATGAGATGATTGTCCGTACCGCCGGTAACCAGGGAAACGCCATTATCCATCAACCGTTGAGCCAGGGCCTTGGCGTTTTCCACCACGGCCCGCTGGTAGGTCCGAAATGCCGGTGACAGGGCTTCCTTAAACGCCACGGCCTTGGCGGCGATGACGTGCATCAGGGGACCGCCCTGAATGCCGGGGAAAATTTGTTTATCGATGGCCGCGCCGTGCACTTCGGTGGCAAGGATGAGCCCCCCCCGGGGGCCGCGCAGGGTCTTGTGGGTTGTGCTGGTGACGACATCGGCATGGCCGATGGGTGAAGGGTGCACACCGGCCGCTACGAGGCCCGCGATGTGGGCCATGTCCACCATGAAGAGAGCCCCCACCGAGGCGGCGATTTCGGACAAAAGGGGAAAATCAATGACGCGTGGGTAGGCGCTGGCGCCGGCAACGATCATGCGGGGCCGATGCGTCTCGGCCAGGTGACGGACCTGCTCGTAATCGATGGTGCCGGTTTCTTTTTTGACGCCGTAATGCACGAAGTGAAAAAGCCGTCCCGAAAAATTCACCTTGCTGCCGTGCGTCAGGTGCCCGCCGTGGGCGAGATCCATGCCGAGGATCGTGTCTCCGGGTTCGAGCAAGGCGAAATACACCGCCATGTTCGCCTGGGAACCGGAGTGGGGCTGCACGTTGACGTAAGGCGCGTGGAAGAGCTCCTGCGCCCGTTCCCGGGCGAGGGTTTCGGCCACGTCGACGTGTTCGCAGCCGCCGTAGTATCGATGGGACGGATAGCCTTCGGCATATTTGTTGGTCAGCACACTCCCTTGGGCAGCCATCACCGCGGGGCTGGCGATGTTCTCCGATGCGATCATTTCCAGAGTGCTGGCCTGCCGGGAATATTCCTGCTCGATCATCCGGGCGATTTCCGGATCCTCGCGAAGGATAGCCTTCAGATTCACAATCGGTCCTTTCTCCGTGGCCGGAAACCCGCACCCCCGGAAGATCCAACCGTATGGCACGCCATGTGGAGGGTCCCGGCCGTCAGGTCCCGGCGTCGTCCCCGGCCGGAGCGGTGCTGCCATCGAACATGGCGAGGCGGCGCTGGTGCCGGCCGCCATCGAAGGGGGTTGTCAGCCAGGCGTCGACAATGGCCAGGGCCAGGGTGTCACCGAGCACCCGGCCGCCGAGCACCAGGATGTTGGCGTCGTTGTGTCGGCGGGACATGACGGCCGAGAAAAGGTCGTTGCACAGCGCGGCCCGTATCCCGGCGAACTTGTTGGCCACCATGGACATGCCGATTCCGGTGCCGCACAGCAGGATGCCACGGGCGGTCTTGGCGGCGGCGACCCGTTCGGCGACCCGGCGCCCATACTCGGGGTAATCCACGGAAGCCTCACCGTGGGTGCCCTTGTCCTCTACGCTGAAGCCCTTCTCGATTAAGTGGCGCTTGATCGTTTCTTTCATGTGGACGGCGGCATGGTCGCAACCGATGACGATGGGGTCGTGCATGGATGGGCTCCAATTCTTGTGGATGCCGCAGTGCTCCGGCGGCGGCCGGTGATTTTCCGACCCCTCAATGGAGCCGATTTTACGCGATATACTATATCGACGCCCCCTTCTCAACAGGGAAAAAGACCGGTTGGAGCCTGAAAACAAGGCGGCCGGCACGGCTCAAAGGCCGCGCCGGCCGCCTGTCGGCTTCAACCGGAACCCTTTTTATTCGTCGCCAGCTGCCACCGTGCGCAGGACCAATACCGCGTTGGTGCCGCCGAAACCGAAGCTGTTGGACATCGCCACCCGCACATCGGCTTTTCGGGCAACGTTGGGCACGTAATCGAGGTCGCATTCCTCGGAAGGGGTATCCAGATTGATGGTCGGCGGTATCATGCCATGGTAGAGGGTCAGGGCGGTGAACACGGATTCGACCCCGCCGGCTCCGCCGAGCAGGTGCCCGGTCATGGACTTGGTGGAACTGACGGCGAGTTTCCAGGCGTGGTTACCGAAGACGGTCTTGATGGCCCGGGTTTCGTAGAGGTCGTTTAGCGGCGTGGAGGTCCCGTGGGCGTTGATGTAATCGACGGCCTCGGGGGGAAGGCCGGCATCGGCAAGGGCGGCTTGCATGCACCGGACCGCGCCGTCCCCGTCCGGCGGGGGTGCGGTCATGTGAAACCCGTCGCCGCTCATTCCGTAGCCGCAGATTTCGGCGTAAATGCGTGCGCCCCGTGCCCGTGCCCGATCCAACCGTTCCAGGATCAGCATGCCGCTGCCCTCCCCCACCACGAAGCCGTCCCGGTCCGCATCAAAGGGGCGGGAGGCCCGTTGGGGATCTTCGTTTCGTGTGGAGAGCGCCTTCATCGCACTGAAACCGGCGATGCAGCAAGGGCTGATCACCGATTCCACCCCGCCGGTGATCATGATGTCGGCCCGGTGGTCGATGAGGATTTTGTACGCGTCGCCGATGGCATGGCTGCCGGCAGCACATGCCGTGGCAATGGACGCATTCGGCCCCTTGGCGCCGAGGTGGATCGAGATCATACCGGCGGCCATGTTTCCAATCATGGTGGGGATAAAAAATGGAGAAACCCGCTTTGGACCGCTTTGATAGAGCTTTATCGCGGTTTCCTCCAGAATCTGCAGCCCGCCGAGCCCGCATCCGGTGATCACGCCGGCCCGGGGCGCGAGGGCCTCGTCGATGACAATGCCGGCGTCATCAAGCGCCATGCGGGCTGCGGCCACGGCATACGCCATGAACAACTGCGACCGTTGGGCCTCTTTCTTGTCCATGTACGCGGTGGCATCGAACCCTTTGACTTCGCCCGCGATTCGGGTGGGCATGTTCGCGGCGTCGAAACGGGTGATGGGGCCGATGCCCGATCGTCCGGACATCAGGGCCTCCCAGGTGGCCTCGGCCCCGATGCCCACCGGCGTGATCGCTCCGACACCGGTTATGACTACGCGTTTGTCCGCAGAAGCCACGGCTGTTTTCTCCTTGTGGCATTAATGGGCGTTGATGAAATCGATGGCGTTTTGCACCGTGATCATTTTTTCGGCATCTTCGTCGGAGATGTCCAAATCGAACTCTTCTTCCATGGACATGATCAGTTCGACGAGATCCAGGGAGTCCGCCCCCAAATCATCGACGAACGATGCTTCCGGAACCACTTCTGCCAAATCCACGCTGAGTTTCTCTGCAATGATCTTTTTGACTTTATCTTCGACTGACATAGTTCCTCCTTAATTGGGATTGTTAATTTTTTACATGAACATGCCGCCGCTCACGTGGAGCACCTGACCGGTGATGTAGGCTGCCCGGTCGGAGGCCAGAAACACCACGGCATCGGCCACTTCCTCGGGGTGCCCGGGGCGGGCCATGGGAATTCGTTCACACATCGCCGTCTGGGCCTTTTCCGGCATGGATGCGGTCATGTCCGTTTGGATAAAGCCGGGCGCCACGGCATTGGCCGTGATGCCGCGGCCGGCCAGTTCCTGGGCTACGGATTTGGTCAGCCCAATGAGGCCGGCCTTGGAGGCGACGTAGTTGGCTTGCCCCGGATTGCCGGTGACGCCGACGATGGAGGAGATGTTCACGATTCGGCCGTAGCGCTGTTTCATCATCGGTTTGGCGGCCTGACGGATGCAAAGAAACGTCCCCTTCAGGTTGGTGTCGAGAACGCGATCCCACTGCCCGGTTTTCATTCGCACGAGGAGCCCATCCTCTCGGATGCCCGCATTGTTGACCAGAACGTCGATGCGGCCGGTCTGTCGGGTGACCTCATCGAAAAACGCCGTGATCTGGTCTTCGACGACCACGTCCACGGAAACGCCCACGGCCTTTCCGCCGGCCTCGGACACCCGTGCTTCGGTTTCCCGGGCCGCATCGGCATTGGATTGATAGGTGAAAAAAATTCGGGTGTCGACATCGGCGAAGGCCAGGCACACGGCCCTGCCGATGCCCCGGGATCCCCCGGTGACGACCACGGTTCGCAAGCGATCGTTCATGGCGCCTCCATCTCTCGGGTGCGCGATTCCGCACATACGGCGACGAAGCAAACGGACGGTTGAGATCATCGCCTCCTTATGCCCAAAGTCCTTGCCAGGATGGGGCATTGGGGCGGGTGGAAACAAGCCCTGGAAGCGATCGTGCGGGGCAGGCCGGCAGGAACGTGCCGAAACGTAAGGGGCCGGGCGTTGGCGGGAGTGGGCAGCGAAAACGGATCGATCCGGGGCGGCGGTCCGTGTTTTTCGGGTTCCGCGGCCCCGGAGGGGTTATCCATTCGATCCCGGATCAGCTTTCCTCATTTTGGAGCACATTGCGGCCCTTGTAAGTGCCGCATTCCATGCATGCCATGTGCGGCAACTTGGCCTCTCCGCATTGGGGGCAGGAGGTCAAGTTCGGAACCGTGCTCTTTTTGCTCGCGCGCCGCATGTCCCGCCTGGACTTGGATTTTCTGCGTTTCGGTACAGCCATGATTAATCTCCCAACAATTATTTCAATAATTTTTAAGACCTTGCGACTTTATCAAGCAGGCCCCTCAGTAATGGATTCCCCTGGGGATGTCAACTATTTTATGGTCTGCTTGACGTCAAACGAGTTGTCCCACCCTTTTTTTTGTGGTACGAAAACCATTTGCCGCAAATCCGGGCAATTTTGAAACAGCACTTGCTTTTATGGGTCACGCACGGATTGAGCCCGGAAAATCCGCACCCCGTTGGGAGACCCTGCCGCCCCGCGGCTCAGGCTTCGGGGCAATTACTAATTTATTTTGCTCATGTCAAGGAAAACTAGAAAAAAA